>NZ_KB235922.1:600000-900000 GCF_000332195.1 Pleurocapsa sp. PCC 7319 | reverse complement strand
CCGAGAACCAATTTTCGAAGGATCAGTGATGATATATGAAGATCGGGAATATAACAGTACAAGCTAACTATTTTTTGGTGCTTATTGCGATAATCCCTAATCCTCAAATCAGCAAAAAGTAATTTACTTAACATTGATCTTTTTTGGGTTTGTAAGTAGAAACCACTTCTAATTCTTTTAACTGCTTAGAATCTACCATAGCAGGGGCATCTGTCAGTAAACAACTAGCTTGCTGTGTTTTCGGGAAGGCGATGACATCTCGAATTGATTCTTCTCCCGCCATTAACATCACTAGGCGATCCAAACCATAAGCAATTCCACCATGGGGTGGGGTTCCGTATTCAAATGCTTCTAGCAGAAAACCAAATTTATTGTCAGCTTCTTCAGTCGATAAGCCGATCGCTTGAAAGACTTGTTCTTGAATCTCTTTCTGATAAATCCTTAAGCTCCCACCGCCAATTTCGATGCCGTTATAAACTAAGTCATAAGCTTGGGCTCTAGCGGTAGTTAAATCATCAATATCTTCGGGATAAGGGGCCGTAAAGGGATGGTGCAATGCCTCATAGCGTTTTTCTTCAGCATTCCACTCAAACATAGGAAATTCAGTTACCCAGATTAAGTTAATTTGCTCGTTATCGATTAACCCCATTTCTTGAGCAATAAATAAACGAAGGCGGTCTAAAGATTTATTGACAGTGGCAGTGTCTCCAGCACCAAATAGCAGCAGATGCCCTGGTTTAGCCCCAGTTCGTCTTAAAAGCTCTTGTTTCTGCTCCTCGCTCAAATTGTCTTTAATTGCCCCAATGGTATCGATTTCGTTATTTTCTCTAACCC
The DNA here is from genome assembly GCF_000332195.1 of Pleurocapsa sp. PCC 7319. NCBI lineage: Bacteria > Bacillati > Cyanobacteriota > Cyanophyceae > Pleurocapsales > Pleurocapsaceae > Pleurocapsa > Pleurocapsa sp. PCC 7319. The sequence continues at coordinate 899,166 of NZ_KB235922.1, read as the reverse complement.
GAATGTAAGCAATTCCCTTGGCTCCTGCGGCTACAGCTTCATTAAAAATATCGCCCTTGGGTTTAATGCGAACATTGGAAATACTATCATTGCCGTTGGGGATCGGCAGAACTTTGACTTGCCCGCCATTGGCGATCGCTCCGGAGAAAACTTTAAACCCAGAATTTTTCACGATATCTGAAACATCTACCAATTCCATCTCAAAGCGGGTATCTGGTCGATCTGTTCCATAGCGTTCCATCGACTTAGCATAGGTAATACGGGGAAAGGGACGAGGAATTTCCATATCTTTAACAGTTTTAAAAATATGACAGATCAAAGTCTCATTGAGTTCGATAATCTCATCTTGAGATAGAAAGCTCATCTCCATATCTAGCTGGGTAAATTCTGGCTGTCTGTCGGCGCGTAAGTCTTCATCACGAAAGCAACGGGCAATTTGATAGTAGCGATCGCATCCTGAAACCATCAATAGCTGTTTAAATAATTGAGGAGATTGGGGTAAAGCATACCAATTACCGGGATTAACACGGGAAGGTACCAGATAATCCCTTGCTCCTTCAGGGGTAGAGCGAGTCAAAATTGGAGTTTCAATCTCAATAAAGTTTTCTGTATCTTCCAGAAAACGGCGCATTGCCTTAACTACCTGATGACGCAATTGAAGGTTTTTTGCCATGCGATCGCGTCTGAGGTCAAGATAACGATGTTGCAGGCGGAGTTTTTCCCCTACAGGCTCTGTATCAGCGGTAGAAACTTGGAACGGGAGTTGTTTACTTACTGCGTTTAGCACTTCAATCGATTCGGCATAAATTTCCACCTGACCTGTAGGTAACTTATCGTTGAGAGATTCAGGAGGACGCTGGCTTACTTTTCCTACTGCTTTAACCACATATTCACTACGCAAAGATTCAGCATCACTGTATGATTGAGGCGTACGTTGAGGATCGCTGACAATTTGGACTGTTCCTGTGCGATCGCGCAAGTCAATAAAAATCACGCCGCCATGATCGCGACGGCGATCAACCCAGCCATAGATAGTAACGGTTTGGTCTATGTGTTCGGTTCGTAATTCGCCACAGTAGTTAGTTCTCATGCCCAGTAGCTAAGTAATAATATTTAAAATACAGCGTCTTCAAGAGTAACAAAATCTGCACCCCTGTTGTCTATTATTTATTAATACTCACTAGAGACGTTTCCGAAAATGCTATCTACAATAAGTTGAGTTCGACCAAAAAATATCCCAAGATCAATATTGACAATAACAATTACTCCATCAATTTTTTTAATATTTATAACTTTTTAGCATCCTCTGCTGCCATAAATTAGAGCTTATCGGAGCATTGCGTCTATGTTTTTTAGTCTTCAACCCAGAGATGAATCGAAATTAATTATTGTTAATCCTGTTAGCAAACTCAGACTGTTGTTGTTGTTTTCTGCTGTCGCTGCAACTCTCTGTGTAGGATTTAAACCGATCAATAATTCTGTTACTACTACTCCCGAAGCTTTACTTGTCCTTGGCGGACACGAGGAACGAGAGCATTTTGCTGCCAAGTTAGCACAACAATATCCCCAGTTGCCAATTTGGATTTCTTCTGGTAGCCCTCAAGACTATGCCCAAAGAATTTTTACTAAAGCTGGAATATCTCGCGATCGCCTACACCTAGATTATCGTGCCAGTGATACTGTAACTAACTTCACTACCTTAGTCGATCAACTCAAAGCTGAGGGTATTGATAGCGTTTACCTAATTACTTCCGAAAATCACATGACAAGAGCCAAAGTAATTGGTGATATTGTCTTTGGTAGTCGTGGAATTGATTTTCAACCCATTGCCGTTCCTTCAGATAATCCCCCAGAACCTATTGAAAAGTGCTGGCGTGATGGCGCAAGATCGATTTTTTGGTTGTTGACAGGTCATACAGGTGCGATTCTAGTAAAATACGGCGGAAAAGGTCTTAAATTTCTTTAGATATTCATCTAAAGACTAGTTCACAGAATATATGAGCAATATTAGCCAGGCAATCAAGCGATCGCTGTTAAATAATGATTAATTTCAATGAGGTTTAGTTAGTGAATACTCCAAGTCACTACATTCTTAATTTAGCTTTACTGGGAAAAACCATCGCTCCCAAAAGTAATGTAGCGATCGCTATTGGCGGAATCTTACCCGATCTGCCCATTTTTCTATTTTACTTTGTCGCCAAATTTATCTATAAAATGCCCGAAGGCAAAATTTGGTCAGAAGCTTATTATGAGCCTTTCTGGCAGAATCTTGTCGCTCTATTCCACTCCATTCCGTTAGCGATAATTGGCGCAGTAATTTTCTACTATTTGGATTGGAAACCAGGAATAATTCTTTGTCTGAGTATGGTTTGCCATTCCCTATTAGATCTACCTGTGCATAATGATGATGCCCATCGTCACTTTTTTCCCTTTAGTGATTATCGTTTTATCAGTCCTTTTTCTTATTGGGATACAAATCACTATGGCAGAATCGTGGCTTTTATCGAAATGGCTTTGGTAATTAGTGTCAATCCGATTGTTATTGGTTTGCTTAATTCACCTTGGACTAAAGGAATAGTGATTGCGATCGATTTATTTTATTTACTTGGTTATTACCGTTTTTATTTGCTCTCAGGCTAGGAAACAGCAGTATCGGTAGTAGTTTCTGCCAAATTATTATTTCGGTTAAAAATAGCGGCAGTAATAATATGGGAAAGTAAGCCCACAGGACCAAAAAATAGACAGAAGATTAAAGAATGAATTGTCCAAATTTGCTTTTCTTGTCCTTGCCAATAAATCCATCTTCCTACAAATAAATCCATGACTAAAAAGTGAACCCAGCCAGCACCAGCAGCACCCTCCTGAGAGAAAAAACGAGCAATATCTGCTAATTGAGGATTGGCTAAAGCAGCAGCCGATTCTGGGTCAACTGTAGCTACTAAATAATAAATATATAAACCAATTAAAGGTAAAAAAATCAAGTAAGACCCCATGACTTTTTTGGTAACGCCCCAATTTGGGAATAAAATCATAACCGTCCAAAAAGGCAAAACATATGTATTAGCAATATCAAATAGTAGAGCAGGAGTCATAATTTACAAGATAAAAGATGCGGTATGAAATATTAAGCACAATTTGCATTATATGTATTTATTCCATCTCTCGCCGATATTAATTATTATCAATTACGTCTGATGTGAATTGAACTCGTCATTTTAAGTATTAATTAGCTAGTAAAGCAGATATTTTGACTAATACTTTAGTTACGAAGGGGTTTGGGGAAGCCGTCACTTCCCCAACTGGGGGTCTCCTAAAGGATACCGCTTCGCATATGGGGGAAAGTTCCCCCAGAGATAAATATAGTTTTGAAAGATAAATTAACAACAAGACAGTTCACAATTAAGCATTATTAATCCACATCAAGCGTTAATTACTTATGTTAGCTCCATGGAGATCGCTATTATCCAGTGCCATTCATCGCAATCGCTCTAAACCCTATTCCCGTTATTTTCAGTTAGCCACCGTAACATCAGAAGGCTATCCTGCTAACCGTACAGTTGTTTTTCGAGGTTTCTTAGATGACGAACAGAATAGTCTCAAGATTATTACTGATGCTCGCAGCGCGAAAATTCAGGATATTGAGCATCAGGCGATCGCTGAAGTCTGTTGGTATTTTACGAAAACTCGCGAACAGTTTCGAATTACTGGTAATCTGCAATTAATAACTTCAGCGGAAACAAACTCCGACTTAAAACAAGCCCGTCAAACCACTTGGCAGCATCTTTCTGATGCAGCGCGATCGCAATTTGCTTGGCCAGATCCAGGAAAACCTCAAAGCGATAAAGCTTTATTTAAGGTGAATCCTCCTGATGCCAACCTTCCTCTAAATAATTTTGGCTTATTACTATTAATCCCTAATAAAGTCGATCATCTACAACTTCGAGGCGATCCTCAGCAACGATGTTTGTATACTTTACAAAGCGATCAAACTTGGTCAACCGACCCTGTAAATCCTTAAGTCAGTAAAGGGCTGATAGCTGTTTAAGGTAATCAGTAATCAGTAATCAGTAATCAATTTCCCAGTCTTTGCTTAAGTTGTTTTCGAAGTTCATCCTGTTGGCTAATGGAACCTGCTAGTAAAATGCCTAATTTGCCGACTAGTATACTACCCCAATTCACTATAATTATTCCTATCCCAGTGGTGTGGTCGTATTCTAGACCGCTTAGATCAAGTTCATCTAGAGAGTGATATTTAGTGGTGAAATTTTCGCTAGACCAGCTATTGATGTTCAGTTTCTGAGCTATTCCCGTAGGATAAGAAGCACCGTTAAATCGAGGATTACACTCAATAGCAAAGTAATCTACTCCAGTTTCTTTTTCTACAACAGCCACATCAAAAGCAAAAATCCCCTTCATGCCTTTTTGGGTCATCCATTTTGCCATTGGCTCGATTAATTCCCAAGGTTGATAGGCGGTGGGGTAACGATTACCTTGATGAGCAAAACCATCTAGTATTTGTTCGGTAGCAGCTAGAGGTTCAACCGTTTCGTTTTTAACCTGATACTGTAAATTGAGAAATTTATCAGCTATTACTTCTTGTTGTAGCTGTAGAGGAGTATCTTCATCCAAATTAGCGATCGCACTATCTAATTCATCTGGGGTGGCACAGCGATAAATACCAACGCCATCTACTGAAATAGCGGGTTTGAGATAACAGGGATAAGGAACATTACTAAAATCTTTTAATTGCGTTTGGTTATTAGCGCATAGAGTTAAAGGAACAGTCACGTCTAACTCTTCTGCCAAACTTATAAAATTGTTTTTGGAGTTGATATATTCAACCACATCTTGCCAGTCTTGATTGCGATCGCGAAACCAATCATCATCTTGGCTAGATTCATGAAGAGCATCGCCAAAGATAAATACTGATGGTTCGTAATCTGGATACTGTCTTAATTGCTGAAAAGAGACATCCCAAATTGGATTTTGGCTGTGACTCAAACCAATATTGCGGTAGTGGGAGGTAATTGCCGTCCACTGAGATTTCAAATCGGGATGTAATTGAATTAGGTCATCTGGTTCGGTCATACCTAATACTCTGCCAGAATATAGATAATTACCAACCACAGCATCATGAGTACAGTGCATGATGTCGTGATTAAAAATTCTGTTCCCAGTCATGGTTAGCTCTGAGTCAAAACTGTTAAGTTACTACTTTAACTTCTCTTAAAATGCTCTTCTTAAACTGTAGCGAAATAGACAATTTATGATGGTTCTAGTTATAAATAACTATTATTTATATTTAAAAGCTGATTGATGAAAGAAATTGGAACATTAGGAGAAAAACTAATAGCGCGATGGTTACAGCTACAGAATTATGACCTTTTACAGCGAAATTGGCATTGTCGTTGGGGAGAAATTGATTTAATTTCCCAAGATAAACTAACAAAAGCGATCGCTTTTGTGGAAGTTAAAACTCGCAGTAAAAATAACTGGGATGAAAATGGCTTGCTAGCAGTTAACCGCTCCAAACAGCAGAAACTCTTGAAAACTGCATCTTTATTTCTAGCCAAACATCCCCAATTAGCAGAATTACCCTGTCGCTTTGATGTAGCTTTAGTTGGTTATCAAACTCTTAAGGAGGGATTTAATAATTCTACTTTTAATTTTGAGCAAATTACCCAACTCAAAATTGGTCAGCCAGTTACTTTAGCGAACTACCAATTAACTATTGAAAACTATATAAAATCAGCTTTTGATTAATACCTACGATCTACTCCTTACTTGAAAAAAGCTTCTGACTTATTACTTCAGCCTGAAGGGCGTTGGTAACTTTTTTATTATCTTAATCCCCTCCCGTGTTACTCGTTAAATCCACGGAGATGAGCGCCAAGTATCTTAAATCGAGACATCTTTCAAAACGAGATTTCTAGATAGAGCGTCTAAATATAAGCGTAACTTAGATAAAAAAAACTGGAAAATAATTCAGCCTAAAGTATTGCCAATAAGCTATTTTGACTCCGTCAAATGTACTAATTTGATAAACTAAATTAGGTATTTATAATGAACAGCGAATAAACGAGTAACAAAATATACGCTTCTCAAGTTGGCAAACAAAAAAAGTCGCCAGAGTTTCATCTACTCTTTTTTTGTGAACTAACACGACTCACAATCAAAGATCAGAGAGAGGATGTCGCTTTACTTAACCTTTTATTTTACTTTGCATTTTCGATAATAAATCTCTATCAACTCTTTATCTGGCAGGACTTTTCATTGTTTTACTATAGTTAGTGTATGAAACAATTCTAATTTAGCTTATCGTTACTGGGTATTGGCTTTTCTTGATGCCATCTGATTTAGGTCTTAAGCTCGATAATTAGCACAGCATAGCAGACTTAAGTTTTTCCCAACAGTCGCACTATTCCCCCTTATTTCTCGCTAATTTGAGTAGTCTTAGACATCTTAGAACCGGAAAATTACTAATTTCAGCTTCTCTCCCTCCTTCAAATATTTCTACTCCTAATTAAGCCTTTGATTTATTTCTTATGCGTCCTCCTAAAAACACCATCTATCGAGTCAAAAATACTGATAATAAGATTACTCAGCTCCGAAAAAAAGCTCATTTAACTCAGGAAGCACTAGCCCATCAAATTGGAATGGCTGTGTCCACCGTTAGACGTTGGGAACAAGGACAATGTGAGCCCACCATGCAAGTCTGGCAAATGAAAGCTTTCTGTGAAGCGGTTCATGTCAAATTTGAGCACTTGCCTCCATTATTGGCAAGGCTTTAAAATGATATCAGCATTAACTGATACTGTTGATGAACTTAACAAAAGGAAACTATTCGCGTAATTTGTTCGCGAATACTAATCCCTAATTATTTCTTTTGTGGTTCATCATCATAACCAACATCTAATAAGCCTTGAGTCAGAGTATCAATAGTACGTTGAATTTCATCAATTTGAGACCTTCTGACCACCTGCATAACTGCGGTAATATGAGCTTCACTACCAGCTTTTCCTAAATGCTTGTACTTACTCAAAGCCGATTCATCCTGGGCTTTAGGGAAAGTAGGTTCTTGTGCTTGAAGTTTGTAATACCAATAAATTTTCTGCTGCTGTCGTACCTGATAACGAGAAACCACGCAACCAACAGGAGCAACTTCTCCTTCGGTTTCGAGCCGTTGTTTTTGTTGTTCCAGAGCAGCGAGCGCTGTGGTGATTCGGTCAATACGCTCTAATTGATCTTGTGATGATTGATTTTTCTTCATCTCCAAAAAACTGAGGAGAAATATTAATAAAATGGAAGTATAATTCGCGTAATTTGTTCGCGAAGAATGAGCTAAGTTTAACAAATAACAGCAAATTTTATATGATTACAGGAGTGGTTAAAGATCATGGCTCTACATCCTCAGTCAATTAAACCGATCCCACCTCTTACCAAAGAAATAGCACACCAAGCCTTCCCCAAAGGAAATATTTACATGAGCTTAAGAGATGAATTGGGGACATTTTATGTAGATGAGGATTTTGTTGAACTTTATTCCACAGAAGGTCAACCAGCTTTACGTCCTGAGGGTTTAGCCTTGGTGTGCGTGATGCAGTATCTGTCGGGATTGTCTGACAGAGGAGCAGCAGAAGCACTAGCTACCCGTATCGATTGGAAATATGCTTTAGGCTTGGAATTGAATGATGCAGGTTTTGATTTTTCGGTTTTGAGTTTATTTCGCTCTCGATTACTGAGTGGAGGCCAAGAAAAGCTTTTATTAGATAAACTCTTAGAACGCTGCCAACAACTAGAACTATTGAAAGATAGAGGAAAAGCTCGAACCGACTCGACTCATATTTTAGCTGCAATTCGTAATCTTAATAGACTTGAATGTGTAGGAGAAACTTTAAGAGCTGCTTTAAATGCTTTAGCAGTAGTTGTCCCAGATTGGTTATCAGATGTCGTAGAAAAGGACTGGTTTGACCGCTATAGTAAACCCGTTGAAGAATCCCGTCTACCCAGAGGTACAGAGGCTCGCAATGATTATGGGGAAACCATTGGAAGGGATGGAATGAGAATTTTAAAGGTTATTTACGACGATCCTAATACACCTTTATGGTTACGAGAAATTCCTGCGATAGAGAATCTGCGAATAACCTGGATACACCAATATTGGATTGACAACGGAGAACTTCATTGGCGCAGCCACAAGGATTTGCCTCCTGCGGGACTAAGAAGTAATTCTCCTTATGATACTGAAGCTCGTTATGGTAACAAGCGACATACCACTTGGATGGGTTACAAGGTGCATCTGACGGAAACTTGTGAAACAGATCGAGTTCATTTAATTACCAATGTCCAAACTACAGAAGCTCATCTAACTGATGTAGACCAAACTGATTCAATTCATCAATCTTTAGCTGACAAAGATTTATTACCCAAAGAGCATCTGGTTGATGCTGGTTATGTGGATGGCACTTTGTTAGTTGAGAGCAAGCAACAACATGATCTCGAACTGATTGGGCCAGTCCGTGACAACGTGAGTTGGCAGTCAAAAAATCCCGATGCTTACGATTTGAGTCGGTTCAAAATCAACTGGAAAACCAAACAAGCTACTTGTCCTCAAGGAGTCAAAAGTACGAAAAAATGGACTGTTCGCTTAGATAAATGGGACAATACAGTTATTGGAATTAAATTTCCCAGAGCTGCTTGTCGCGACTGTCAGTTTCGTCATTTATGTACCCGCTCTAAAACCGAACCGAGAGAAATTACTCTACGTCCAAAAGACGAACATCTAGCTATTGTCAAAAGAAGAAAACAGCAAGAAACCAAAGAATGGTCAAAACAGTACAATCAACGTGCTGGGGTTGAAGGAACAATTTCTCAAGCTGTTCGTGGTTTTGGTTTGCGTTCTGCTCGTTATACGGGTTTAAGCAAGGTTCATCTACAACACATCCTAACGGCAACTGCAATGAATGCGATTCGTCTCTTTGCCTGGTTTGAGGGTGTGCCATTAGCTAAAACTCGCGTATCTTCTTTTGCTAAGCTAGCTCCTGATTAGCTGAGACAAATGGAAACTTATTTCGCGAACAAAAAACGCGAATTTATCTCTTATGTTAAGTTCATCAACAGTATCAGCTGTCGTGCAATTTGATAGAATGGCACAGCAATGTTGTGCGGTAATACCTCGATCGCTGTAGGTTCACCCCAGATATAGCCATGAGTCAAGTAGGAATATACTTGCATCAGCCGACGTAACTGCATCTCGTCAATAGTTTCTCTCTCAAAGTTGACGGAGGGAAGATTGGCGATCACTCGGCGAATTTTACCTGTAGTCAATAACTTAGGTAGCAAGGTCGCAGTCTGTTGCAGTTGTTGGCAGCTCTGGGGCAATTGAGCTTTGGCAGGAGATCTCGCCGGTAAAAAGCCTAATTCCTGGCTCAGATCGTAATCTTCAAGTTTGAAGGGAATCATAATTAATTAATTTATTTGGAGTTTGGAGTTTGGAGTTTGGAGTTCGAAGCTCAGAGGAATATTACTTACTGGTTGGATTGGTTCTAACCGGGCAGTGAAATGACGTAATAATTGGGGAGCATAGGTTAGCCGATAGCCAGGAATTTGTTCCCGTCGGGCAGCAGTTTCTTCAACGATCTCAACCACATAATCTAAGTGGCTCTGAGTGTATACTCGTCGTGGCAATGCTAAACGCACTAACTCTAATTGCGGATAAATTGTTTGACCTGTATCTGGATCGGGATGGGCAAACATCAATGAGCCGAGTTCCACGCTACGGATTCCCCCTTCCAAGTACAAATTGATTGCTAAAGCTTGACCCGGAAATTGTTCGTGAGGGATATGGGGTAATAAAGAACCAGCATCAATGTACACTGCATGGGCTCCGGGTGGTTCAATAATGGAAATTTTTGATTCCAATAGACGCTCAGTCAAATAAGTCGTTTGTCCTAAGCGATAATGTAAATAATCTTCCTCTAGGACTTCTCGCAAACCAATGGCGATCGCTTCTAAATCCCGACCCGCCAATCCACCATAGGTGGGAAATCCCTCCCGCAAAATTAACTCATTGCGAGCTTGCTCATACAGAGCGCGATCGTTCATAGCAATAAAACCACCAATATTCACCAGACCATCCTTTTTGGCACTGACGATTATGCCATCAGCTAAGGCAAACATTTCACGGCAAATTTCTAAGGGACTTTTATCTCCATAGCCTGACTCCCTTAACTTAATCAAGTAGGCATTTTCAGCTCTTAGGGAATCGATTTATAGTCAAATTTTGGCAGCTTGGCAATTCATCGGATTCATAAATTGTCGCCTTTGTCAAGGATATATTAACATCTCTTATATAAGCAGTTCTTGACTGTTCATTCAACAACATAAACTTTTCCCTAAGTAATTTAGAAAGTTTAATGCAATGTGAACTGACCCATCCGCAGTCAGAAGTAGCTGATAGTTTAGCTCAAGTCTTGTTGGTAACTCCTCTTGTCTTGTAATGAGATTGGTTGAGAAATTTTGCCTAAAGACTCTGACTCTGGCAAACTTCAAGACCTGATTGACATTAATAAAGAGGTCTAGCCATGTTACCGAAACTTCCTGATTTCTCGTTAAGCTTAGAGCAGCAGTTTGATCTGCATATGTATCAGCAGCTAGTTAAGGATCTTCCACGTGATGAATTGGAAAGCTTATTTATTGAAATAATTCGTCTCAAAATGGCTCAAGAAAATTTAGCTAAAGGGGTGATCAAAGACTGCTTGATGAAAGAAGCTGCCTAAAAGCTTGGGCACAATTTGATTTGATCTAAGATCGGAGATTACCCTGTCAGACGGTAGATAAATATTTGATGTGGTATTGATCGCGTAACACTCTTCGCATGACTTTATTAGAGGAGGTGCGGGGTAATGACTCGACGAGCTCGAGATCGCTAATCTTAAATAAGGGATTCAGATGTTCCTTAATGGCTGTCTGAAGAGAGACCATTAGAGTATCTCGATCCGTTTGCCATTGGGGTGCAACTACTGCATAGATTATTAGTTGGCTGGGACCTCCTTGAGTAGGAGATATGGCGATCGCTGCTGTTTCACTAATTCCTTTTACGGTACTAAGTACCCGTTCAATTTCCGCTGAACTAACTTTGATACCTCCCAGATTCATCGTGTCATCAGCACGACCTTGAGCGCGGTAGTAAGAGTTAGGTAGACGTTCTAGGCGATCGCCATGACGACGGAGGGTAATAGAAGAGTTGGCGATAGAGGGAGTATCGGCAAAATAGACCTGATGATGATCTTTATTCAACAACTCGGTAGAAAGTCCAATCGAAGGAGGAATAATAAAGGCTTCTCCTCGATCGGCAGCATGACCATTTTCGTCAACGATAGCTAAATCCAGCCCCAAGGCAGGAGTAGTAAAGGTCGAGGGAGAGCAGGGGTGCACCAGCGTACTAGTAAGATATCCACCACCAATTTCTGTACCGCCGCAGTATTCGATAATGGGTTTATATCCAGCCAAAGACATCAGAAAGAGCATATCTTGGGGGGTAGAACACTCCCCTGTGGAACTAAATGCTCTAATCGCGCTCCAATCTAGTCCTTGCATACATTGAGTTACTTTCCAAGTGTTGACTAAACTGGGTACGACACCCAATATATTAACTCGCCCATCTTGTACAAATCGACCAAATTCTCTTTCTGTTGGTGTTCCATAATAGAGAGCTATAGTTGCGTGATTGATCAGACTAGCATAAATGAGCCATGGTCCCATCATCCATCCTAGATTAGTCGGCCAAGCTACTACGTCTGGAGGATGAATGTCGTGATGCAGATATCCGTCAACCCCACACTTAATAGGGGTAGTGTGAGTCCAAGGAATAGCTTTTGGTTCTCCTGTCGTACCTGAAGAGAAAAGAATATTAGTATAAGCATCGGGATGAACAGGAATGGCATCAAACTGCTCTTGCGGACTGAGAAACTCATCCCAAGATAAATCTTGCTGACGCAATTTAACTGTTAGAGAAGAATTATTTGCCAGAACAATCGCTTTAGGTGCATTAGCATCGATGATTTTGGCGTAAAGAGGCAAATGTTTGCCAGCGCGTAAGATGTAGTCTTGGGTAAAGATTGCCTTCGCTTGAGATAGTTGTAACCGGATTGCAATTTCCTCACCGGCCAAACTATCGGCGATCGATACCACCACACAACCAGCTTTAATAATTCCCAAATAAATAGCCACAGATTCCGCAGTCATTGGCATGGCAATAGCAAGGCGATCGCCAGGAGCAAAGCCAACATTTAGTAAACTATTGGCAACTCGGTTGGTTAAAGCCTCCAGTTCTCCATAAGTTAGAGTCGATAAAGAGCCTCCCTCCGGTTGCCAAATAATGGCAGTATTATTTCGAGGAGCTTGAAAACAGCTTTCAGCAATATTTAGACGCGCATTTACTAACCATTGGGGTGATTCTACACCGTGGGAAAGATCGACAATTTGAGTATATTTTGCTTGAAAACAAATATTGAGTCTTTCAATCATCACCTCCCAAAACTGGGCACAATTCTGTACTGACCAGGCATGAAGTTCTGAATGGGAAGCTATGTCCAGCTCTTTCATTAAAGCAGCAATATTGGTAGCTTGAATCTGCTCCTTAGAGGGAATCCAGGCTGGCGGAAAACCTTTACTGGATTCCCAGTCAGAAAATACAGTGTGGTAAAGCAGTTCGTGTAAAGGAAAAGGATAATTAGGTTTAAGTACTCCTTTAATAAGATACTGCCAACAATCAACAGGAATAAGCGAAGCTAGAGACTGATTAATCTGCGGCAATATCGCAGCGGCTATTGTTTGGTCTACGCCACACTGGGAGATCTGTTCGAGAGACAGTTGCTTTGCCATAGCTATCAACCCCCCTGAGATATTTAATGGGGTATATCTTTATGATAGCTAACCACAAAATCGGCTAATAATACTTTTGGCAACTTATCGTAATCAAAATAATATTGTTGAGTTAGAGAGTTGGAGTGTTACATGTTAACGTAATCCCTAAGCATAGACTCAAGAGAGAAACTTCCTGACTCTTGCATTAGAAGCGATCTCGCTGACAGCGATTCAAGAATCTCAAGCAAAGTTTTGGCAGAAATCTAAGATTTAAGCCCCTTCCTTTGATAATGTTGCCGTGGGACTACTGTTTGCAGGCTCTAATGTGGCAACTATTGTCAACCAAATTGAAAACGCGCGATCGCTACTAAGGATAGAAGTAGCAGAAGAAATTTTCTAATAAATTTCAATGAGACTTAAAGTACATAAACCTACCCCACGAAGGTAAAACAAAGGCATGTAGTTCACCGCATATTGCCCGCTCTCTATTTCCCCTAGGAAATGAGAGTCGGGTATTTCTCTACAAGACATACATGAGAATTAGCATTGACCTGAGAGTGCTTAACGGTACTTTCCTTCTGTATCAGGGCTTTCCATTCTGGGTAGTCCCATACTGTAATTACGAACTCTGGCACCCAAATTATAATTAATTTCGCCTGCCATCAACAAAGAGCGTATAAAGTGTTCAAGATCGGAACCAATTCGACGTAGATTGTATTCACTTAAATCCTCGCCATTATTCTGTTCGATCAATTCATCAAAATGGCGATAAACTTTTTGCAGAGTATCTTCACTCCAATTGAATTCATTGTCTGGATCAACATCTAAAGTTAGAACGTTATCACTGGGTACTAACTGATTATCTTTTACTTCTGCACCATAGATACGAACGTGACGGGTAGTTGATTTAACAAGCATATTGATACTTTTTTAGAGATTATTTTATAAATTCTATAAGGTTATATGGTAGGAAAATGGTGTTGTTCTAGCCTACCAATATAACCATGTTAATTACTTATAGGCTTTAATGCACTGTTCAACCAAAGGGTTAACGGCATCTACATCCTTCCATCCTTGAATTTCAGTTACTTTCTTTTCTAGATTTTTATAAGTTCTAAAAAATTCTGCTATCTCTTCTAAACGATGTGGAGCGATATCTTTAAGAGATTTCACTTCGTTATACCTTGGGTCTTCAGCAGGTACACAGAGGATTTTCTCGTCGCGATCGCCACCATCGATCATTTCCAGCATCCCAATTGGTCTAGCAGCTATTACACATCCAGGAAAAGTAGGCTCATCCATAATCACCATTCCATCCAAAGGATCACCATCATCAGCTAGGGTATTAGGCACAAAACCATAGTCATAAGGATATTTTACTGATGCAAATAGAACGCGATCCAAGGCAAAAGCGTTCATATCTTTATCAAATTCATACTTGTTTTTGCTACCACCAGCAATTTCGATTAACACATTGATTACACCAGGTTCAGGCTGTGCTGGAATAAGGGATAAGTCCATGAAATTCTCCGAATACTAATTTATCAACTTAAAACAATGATTTATGCCAAGAAGAATACTCTTCTGTGGCTAATGATTATTTAGTCCAATAAGACTTAATAAAACCGCCACCAAGCATTCTACCTGATTAAGAAACCAAATCTAGATCCAATTGGTTACTTGAGTTAATTTTGAAAGCTTAGCTGAGTATTTCTAGTTTTAAAGGTTGTGGAACGCCCATCCATAAAGCGTAATCGGTGTGGTCTTGAAGATCGTTTCCCGTTAAAGGATGAATTAAGCAAAAATACAATCTAATTTTACACAGAAGCAAGATTTGATAAGCCTTTCAGAACTAAACTCAATAGCAATTCTGCAACTTAAGGTGCATAAAAAATTTCTCGGTAACGTATCCAATTATCAAGGATGACACTATAGTTTAAGATTACTTAGATACAGTTGCCATATAGCAATTAGCTACTCTAAGAAAATACTATTAACGACTGATATATTACTTAATTTCGAATTATTTCTATCTAAATTCATCCCTAAAGCTCAAATACAATTAAACATTTAGGAGACGACCATGAAATTTACAGCCCCTTTAGCTTTATTCTCTTTAACTACTTTATTGCCTCTATTTCCCTCTTTCACTCCAGCAGTCAAAGCTTGTACTATTGTTGATGCTACTACTCAAGTAGCAATTCACGGCTCCCGCACTCCAGCACAGCAATCTAACGACATTACTACTGATAATGAAGGTGATTGCTTTAACAATACAGTGGTCGGAAATACGACTCAATTAGGAATTAGTCCCGGTCAAGTAGTTCAATCTAATCAAGGAGACTATACTGTTGGTGGTGGAGCTGTTAATGGTCTAACAACGCCTAATATTACGGTAACTCCTGAAACTCAAGTCGATGTCTACAGTCCTGCTCACGATCCTGAGTTTCTCAACCATCTTCGTCCATAATCTCTATGTCGATGCTTGAGAACTTATCAGAACTTATCTAATAGATCACCCATATTTTAAGGCGGATTCAAGATCCGTCTTTCTTAATATTTTTATAGAATATTTGAGTCAGCTAATTTTGCCTATTTAAAGCGCCCAAAAATGAGCAATCAAATCTAAAATATGGTCAATCTAAGTTCATCGTCTGTTTCGCCATCTACTAAGACTCATCCCCATGATAGTTTTGCTATTACCATAGCGCCTTTGTCTTTAGAGGAAGCCTATAGTTTAGCGGATGATCAAGCGAACGGGGCAATAGTACTAATGAGTGGTACTGTACGTAATCAAACTGATGGTATTCCCGTGGAATATTTAGAATATCAGGCTTATCAACCCATGGCGATCGCTATTTTTAATTCTATTGCCGCTGAAATACGTCGCCAATGGCAAGATGTAAATCGGATTGTAATTCATCATCGTGTAGGCAAGCTAAAAATTGGGGAAATTAGCGTCATAGTTGCCGTAGGATGTCCTCATCGTGGCGAAGCTTTTGCTGCCTGTCGTTACGCGATCGACACCTTGAAACACAATGCGCCTATTTGGAAAAAAGAATGGTTTGAAGACGGTGCTAGTACTTGGGTTTCGATTGGTGCGTGCGAACAAGATGATAGTAATAATTGCTAATCAAATGCAGCTTGAGATATAAACATGGCTTTGTATGTTCCCAAAACGATCGCCTCTTAGCATTGTCGGTGGGAAGCCCCAGGTCTGTACCGTGATAGCCTGTCAGCGTGGGATGGGAGCCGAGGCTAGGTTTTTGATTATTACAAGTTTTATCGCCGGTCATGTTCTATGCTAAAATGTCCTGATGTTGACTCTGAATTACACCTATCGAATTGAACCAACTGTTGAGCAACAGGGGATGATGCTTGATTGGCTGGAGACGTGTCGACATTTGTATAACCGATGTTTGCGCGACCTCAAAGATTGGATTGCTTCGAGAAAATGTAGTTTGTACTCTTGCTCAATTAATCGAGAATATATTATGTCTGCTGACATTTCTTTTCCGAGCTATTTGGAGCAGAAACGACAACTGACTCAATGGAAAAAGACTAATCCTCGGTACAAACAAGTTCATTCTCAAGTAACTCAGGATGTTGTTAAGCGAATGCATAACACCTGGGAAGCTTTTAAGAATAGAGGTTTTGGTTTCCCTCGCTATAAGAAGTACGGAAGATATCAATCTTTTCTGTTTCCTCAATTTAAGTTAAATCCCATCGAAAATGGGATAGTAAAACTGCCGAAGATTGGTGAAATCAAAATCAATCAGCATCGACCCATACCCGATGGATTTAAGGTCAAAGGAGTCAGGATTGTAGCCAGAGCAAGAGGAACTATTTGGTATGCAGTAGTAACTATTCAATGCGATGTCAAAGTACCCGACCCGTTGCCTTTTGGGCGTGGGATTGGGATTGACATTGGACTGGAATCTTTTTTGGTAACTAGCGATAACTTCCGAGTTGAACCGGCACTTTTTTTTCGAGAACTCCAAAGTAGGCTTAAAGTGCTGCAACGGAAGGTATCTCGTAAGAAAAAACGGTCTAAAAACTGGGAAAAAGCACAGCTTAAAGTAGCTAGAGTTCACCATCAAATATCTAATACTCGTAAAAACTTTCACTTTCAAACTAGCCATCTTCTGTGTGACATGGCAGACATGATTTTTGTGGAGGACATCAACTTTAAAATGACTGCTAGAGGATTTTTAGGCAAGCAAATGCTTGATGGTGGCTTCGGTCAATTTCGAGATTTGTTGTCCTGGATATGCTGGAAACGTGGCAAATACTTTCAGCAAGTAGACCATAAATACACCAGTCAAATTTGTCCTGAGTGTAATGCTCACACAGGGAAAAAACAACTGACTCAACGAGTTCACAATTGTCCTGAATGTGGCTACTCTACTACAAGAGATCATGCTAGCGGGAGAGTGATTTTACAACGAGGATTGAAATCAGTACCGACGGACTGTCGGGAATGGAAACTGTCTGGTAGTGGCGTACTGTCGGGGATCTCGTATCTAGATAAGTGCCGATCCAGAAATGCCAACTTGCGAGAGTTGGAAGCCTACGTCTGTACTGCCAAGCAGTCAGCGTAGGAGGATGTCACCAATTAGGATAAAAGTGTGTTTCAAGCCAGAAAGATATCAAACAATGAACGATAAACGGTAGTCCTAAAAAAGCAAGTATAAAGTCAGCTATTATTGGCGATCGCATTACCAAGAAAAAATAGAGTCAAAGTAACATATACAATATATTAAGTACAAGGATACTCTCTATTGAGTTCTAGGATAGATACGCAATGGAAGAACTCGCAGAATTGAGACAATTGTTAGTTTCTGGCAATACTACCGAAGCGATCGCTCTGATAGATGAATTGGAAGAAATGGGCAGAAAAGCAATTATTAGAAATATTGAATCTTATCTAATAATATTGCTAGCTCATTTGATTAAGCATCAGGCAGAACAGAGAATGACTAATTCTTGGTTGGCATCTATTGTCAATGCCATAGTGAGGATCAAAAAACTAAATCAAAGAGAGAGAAATTCTTACTATATAAAAGCTACTGATTGGGATGATTATTTAGAAGAGGCTGTAGAGTTAGCTAGCTTGGAAGCAGCAAAAGAAGCTTTTGGTGGTATTTACTCTGTAGAACAATTATCAGAGAGATTCGATCGCGATCGCGTTTTAAAGATAGCTTGGCAAATGTTGGAATTGACCTATCAGAATAACTCTAAGGATTTACCACGGGCAATTAGAAAATTCATCGAACGACTTAATATTTTGTAGCTATCTATATTAATATGGCGATCGCTTAACCCGAAAATCAAAAGTGC
Organism: Pleurocapsa sp. PCC 7319; assembly: GCF_000332195.1. NCBI lineage: Bacteria > Bacillati > Cyanobacteriota > Cyanophyceae > Pleurocapsales > Pleurocapsaceae > Pleurocapsa > Pleurocapsa sp. PCC 7319. The sequence goes on along the minus strand of NZ_KB235922.1, from coordinate 880,959 downwards.
GATCGCAACACAGCATATAAAATATTAAAAACAACAGTAAAGTAGCCTAAGTCAAAATTATGGCAAATCAGCTTCTACAAAGAATTACGCTGCATCAAGATATCTGTCATGGCAAACCTTGTATTAGAGGATTAAGGTATCCTGTTGAATTTATTCTAGAGCTTCTGAGTTCAGGAATGACAACAGAGGAAATTCTAGCAGATTATGATGATTTGGAAGTGGAAGATATCCAGGCAGTTTTGCTATTTGCTGCACGATTAAGTCAAGTCAAAAGTATCTATAAAATCGCTTCATGAAGTTTTTGGTTGATGCCCAATTGCCAGTACGTTTGGCTAAATTTCTACAAGCCAATGGCTATGATACTTTGCATACAAGGGATTTACCTCAACAAAATGCTACTTCTGATACCGCAATTAATAATATTTCTATAGAGCAAGAACGAATTGTTATTACTAAAGATGCGGATTTTGTAGATTCTTTTTTTACTATTCAAAAGCCCTCAAAGCTGCTATTGGTTTCTACAGGAAATATTAGAAATAGCGAACTAGAAGAAATTTTTAAGAATAATTTATCCACTATAGTAAATTTGTTGCAGAATAATGATTACATTGAGATAAATCGCGAAGAAATTATCGTGCATCAATAGTGTGCTTTGCGATCGCTTAACCCGAAAATCAAAAGTGCGATCGCACTACATTAATACTTGTAAATCAAAATAAAAGATATTCGATCGCATTAGGGCTTCAGGAAGATGTAAATTTTGCTGTATATAACTCAGTAAGAAAGCGATCGCTCTAGCTGAGATTATATTCATTTTTGTCTGGGGCAAAAAGTAATTCTGGGTCTTTCTCTGAATAACGGACGGTAATAAAACCATCGCCAATCTGCATTGCAGCTATTCCTTCAGAAGTTGCGATCGCAATTAGTAAAGTACAGGCGAGATCGTTGATCGCATAATTGTTAGTTTCGGCTTGTTTCTCTAAAGCAATCGTTACTTGTTTGACTATGTTGTTAAAGAACCGTTTTACTTTATATTCGGAGTCGGATCTTACAACAGCTACAGCAGCATCGCTATTTTTATTGCTTCTGGAAAATAAGCTCAAAGGCTTCAAAACAGAAGACTCAGATTTTTCTACTTCGTTAATGCGATCACTACTGCATAACTCAGTAATTTTTTGAATATCTCCCTCGGTAACTGTTTCCAAAACCGTATTAATAGGATTTAGTATTAGAGTTAAAGATTATAGAAATACCTAAAATAGTTTTATTTAGCACTGGGGAAGATTATGAACATAATTAATCGGCAAAAGCTAGTTATTGGATTCGTATTTTTGGCTAGTTTATTATTTAGCCTGGGATTATCTTTGATTCAGCCAGAAACAGGAACACTCCTGGCAGCTCATCGTTATGATTATCCCAGCCCCACAGCGATCGCTTTAATCGAGCCTAAAGTACCTGTAACTACAGAATCTGTAGAATACGTCACTATCGACGGGCAAGCTATTAATGGTTATTATGCTTATCCTCAAGATGCCACGGAACCTTTACCAGGAATTCTGGCTATTCATGAGTGGTGGGGATTAAATGACAATATTAAATCTATGACACAGAGGTTAGCAGGCGAAGGCTATCAAGTGTTAGCAGTTGATTTGTATAACGGACAAATAGCTGAAACTCCTGAACAAGCCAGTCAATTAGTACAGGAGGTAGCCAATAATCCTTTCGGTGCAGAAGCGAATATTACTAAAGCATACGACTATTTAGCAGAAGAAAAACAAGCACCAAAGGTAGCGACTATTGGGTGGTGCTTTGGTGGTAGTTGGTCCCTCGAAACTGCATTGCTATTTCCCCAAGAGCTAGATGCGGCAGTAATTTACTATGGCGGTCAAGTTGGAGAAGCAACTACAGAAGAATTAAGTACTTTAGAAATGCCGATTTTAGGTATATTTGGCGCTGAAGATAGTTCTATCCCCGTAGAAACAGTAGAAAATTTAGAATCAACTCTCAATGAACTAGGTAAAGAGGCAGAAATTGAGATCTATGAAAATGCAGGACACGCATTTGCCAATCCTTCTGGTCAAAATTATGTGCCAGAAGCAGCCGAGCAAGCTTGGGCAAAAACTACTGAATTCTTAGATGAGCATTTAGCCAGTTGAGGGTCATCTTGTACTAAATCCAACAGGATTACTGATTACTGATTACTGGTTACTGATTACTGATTAACGGTATTGCTATAGTAATCAATCATAGTTTGGCGATAGAACAAAGGCATTCCTGTATCGTAGTATTTTCCCTGGACTAAATAGGCGATCGCTCCTTTTTCTTTCCGTAATTTATCTAAGCAAGTAGTTAACTGAAATTCTCCTTTATAGCGTTGATTATGATTGATATCTGTGGCTAACAAATCAAAGATTTCCGGCTCTAAAATATACATGCCAAAGATGCCCAAAAATTCATCATCAGCCATTGATGACACTCGTAGATGCTCTCTAGCGTATTCGACAGTTGGCTTTTCATAAATTTGCTCTATTTCCAAAATAGATTTTTCAGTTTTCCAGGAGCCACTGACACAACCAGCTTTGTGAATAATATCGGCATTCATTACGGTGATGCCGATGACACTTGTACCCGTTTTTTGATAAGTCTTTACCATTTGTTGGGCACAGGAAATATCAAGTTTAGAAGTATAGACGTGATCCCCTAGTAAGAGTAAAAATGGCTCATCGTTTACCCAATCTTGAGCGCAAAAAACCGCGTGACCATATCCTTCCTGCTCAGTTTGGGTCAAGATAGTGATGCGATCGCCAATAGTCTGAAGATATTCACTATATTCCTTATTTTCCGCTGATAGTTTCTGCCATAATTCAGGTTTGGGTGGAGATTTAAACAGATCATAAAATAAATCGCGATCGCTTTCTTGGACCACAATCCCCACTTGTTCAATACCAGCACTAATCGCCTCTTCCACAATCGCCAAAATAATCGGTTTAGCTCTGCCATCTGAACCAATAATCGGCAACAATTCTTTTTTCAAGACTTTCGTCGCGGGATACATTCGAGTACCAAAACCCGCTGCCGGGATCACTGCTTTCCGTAATTGCTTCTGGGACATAAGACAGATGAAGGATGAGGGATGAGGGATGAGGCAACTAAACCGAATCTAGTTTGAAACCTGTAGTTTTAAATGTAACTGTTCGAGAAAGTAACAAGTAACAAGTAGCAAATAACAAGTTGTTCTTGATTCTTTTAACTCAAACTTTATTTAACCAGCAAAACTCCAGTTTTCAATGTGGACGGGGTTTAGCTAGAAAAAATTCTAGTGATGCCCAACTAATTCTTGGTTATTCCAGTTGAGAGTATCGCCGATTTTTTCGCCATTATGATAAGCAGCTAACAATACTTCACTAGTTTTACCCCAGGAGATTGTCCCATCATTAGCGATCGCAATTGCCCCTACATCTCGATGGCGACCGCGGCAATCGGTCATGGATTTCTGCATCGCATCTACCAAAGTCATGCCATCAGTAACGCGAATCACTATTTTGGCAGCTAAACATTCTTCCATGATGTCTTCGCCAATGCCCGTACAGCTAACCCCAGCAGAGGCATCAGCATAATTTCCTGCGGGCATTGCTGAATCACTAACTCGACCAATTCTTTCTAAACCTTTGCCCCCTGTAGATGTTCCCGCAGCGATTTTACCGTTGCAGTCAAGGGCAACGACACCAATTGTACCTTTGCGGGGTTCATGAACTAGCTCTTGCTCGGCAACTACGCCCGCCATATGCTTATCAAAGTTTTCTTCCCGCTCTTGAATCCATTCTTTGAGCCTGATATCAATCAAGGGATCGTACCTAGGTATATTTAATTCCCTTAACAGCTCGGTTGCTCCATAGTCTGAGAGTACGCGATCTTCTTCTCCCTGCAAAAACTTAGCCAGTTCAATGGGATGTCTGACACGGGAAACATTAATTACACCACTAAAACGCTGTCTAGCACCATCCATCAAAGCAGCACTCATCCTTATCTGTCCATCAGACTGTAGTACGGAACCAGTACCTGCATTGAAAATCGGCTGATTTTCTAATAGCTGACACCCCAGAATCACGGCATCAAGGGCGCTACTACCAAAATCTAGCAAAGCATAAACTTCTTCAATAATGGAATGAAGAGTTTTACGGACGATGGCTTCTCCTTTTGCACTCTTAAGATGCCCTCCTGCACCACCATGAATAATTAATTTGGGTTTTACTGCTTTATTGGACATAATTGGTTTTAGTTAGTGGTTAGTATTTAATTGCTTACGGTGGACTAATTATTAGATTGCTTGCGACGGCGACAGCGATCTGAACAATATTTAACTTCATCCCAACATTGTGACCATTTTTTGCGCCAAGTAAAAGGGCGATCGCATACTGGACAAACTTTAGTCGGAAGATCGGATTTTTTACGCTGACGAGCCATTGGTTAAAGAATAAGGGAGCAGGTGATGAAGAATATAAAGCATAACAATATATTATTCCTTATAATTTGCTACTTTTTTTAAGATGAATCACAACCTGTTAGCGAACATAAAAATTGTTTTGGTTGAACCTGCGGGGGCATTAAATCTGGGTTCAATTGCCCGAATCATGAAAAACATGGGATTAACTCGGTTAGTTTTAGTCAATCCTCGATGTGATCCCAGTTCGGAAGATGCCCGAATTATGGCAGTACACGCTGTAGATATCTTGGAAAATGCCCAAATTGTTGATAGTTTACCTGCTGCCTTAACTGGATGCCAAAGAGCGATCGCCACTACGGTTCGTTCTCGTAGTGTGCCAATTAAGCTTGAACCACCATCAGTCGCTCTTCCCTGGCTGATGTCACCCCATATTCAATCTGCCTTATTATTTGGGGCAGAGGATCGAGGTTTGAGTAATGATGAATTAAAGTATGCCCAAAGGTTTGTCTGTATTCAGTCCAGCCCTATTTATCCTTCACTGAATTTAGCTCAAGCGATCGCCATCTGTAGCTATGAACTTTATCAAACTTGGTTAAAGCTGAGTAATAGTCCCCAAGCAACTCCTAGATCTCAATCAGAGCAAGTTACAGGAGAGTTAGCATCTACTAATGTACCAATAGACGTATTAGAAGGATACTATCAGCATCTTGAAGCAGTATTACTGGAAATTGGCTATCTTTATCCCCATACTGCTGCGGTTAAGATGGAAAAATTTCGTCGTTTGTATAATAAAGCTAATCTGCAACCAGAAGAGGTGGCAATGTTGAGGGGTATACTGCGTCAAGTTCGCTGGGCAACCCAAAATAAATCTAAGTCACTGGATAATTAGACTGATACTATGCCATCATGTTCTGACCATTGGTTGATTTTAAATTATGTTTCCCATGGAGTTAGGAGTGAATCGCAAAGGCAACCCCCCCCATTTTTCACCAGCGCAGGCTAACAAGGTTAGCCACAATCATCAGGCTACTCTCCCAAAAAAATCCAGCTTAAATAGAAGGAAGAGAAAAAACTCCTCGTTCAAAAATCAAGCATCGAAAATAGGTAAACGAAAACTCTCTCAAGATAATAACGCTAAACAAAACCTCCAGTTGAAACGTAATTTGTCAGCCAAAAAATCTACTAATTTCAAATCCAAGAGCAAGAGAAAAAATCATCAGCATCAAAGGAAAAACCCGTTACGAAATTTTTTCTGGTTAACCATTTACGCCCTGACAATCATCGTTGCTACTAGCACGATTTTGGGTACAGCGATCGCCATTACTAAATCTTTGAACATTACGAGTCCTGAATCCAATTCAGCTAACCTAACTGTCCCAGAAAATGCCCAAAATAAAGCGGAATTGGAAAAGTTATTTAAAGTTTCTTCCTTGGGCAAAGAAATAAGTCTACTCAAGGTGGAGTTAGAAAAGCTAGCTGAACAGTATCCTCAGCTCGAACCAGAAATGTTTCTAGTAGACCTTGATACGAAAGGATTTGTGAGTCTGCAAGGCAATAAGGCAATAGCTTCTGCTAGCACGATTAAATTACCTATCTTAGTTGCTTTCTTTCAGGATCTAGATCGAGGAAAAATCCACCTGGAAGAGCAACTAACTTTGACTGAAGAAATTATTGGTAGTGGTTCTGGTAACATGCAGTACCAAGAGCCTGGTACAAAATTTTCTGCCCTAGAAGTTGCGGATAAAATGATCACTATTAGTGATAACACTGCCACTAATATGTTGATTCAACGTCTTGGAGGACAAGAAGCGTTAAACCAAAGATTTATGGATATGGGTTTAACTGCAACTCGGTTACAGAATCCTTTACCAGATTTAGAAGGAACTAATACTACTTCTCCTGAAGACTTAGGTAATTTGTTAGTCAAGATTGATAGTGGAGAATTAATTTCTTTGCGATCGCGAGATCGTCTGCTACACATTATGAACAATGTGGTTAGAGATACTCTTCTACCCCAAGGCTTAGAATCAGGGGCAATTATTGCTCACAAAACAGGAGATATCAAATCGGTATTAGGCGACGCAGGAATTATTGATATGCCCAACGGTAAACGTTATATTGCGTCAGTCTTAGTTAAACGTCCTGATAACGATCCTCAAGCCAAAGAGTTTATTCAAAAAGCATCGCAGACTGCCTATCAGTACTTTAAAAAGCATTCTCAAACAAGCTCTTTTTCCTTAGATAAGGATGATTAAGTCCAACCATAAGTCGAAGCAGATTAGGCACGTCGCAATTGTCGGTGGAACTCATGGTAATGAAATCACGGGGATTAAATTAGCCGAAAAATTTCTCGAATCTCCTCAGCTGATTAAACGTTCTAGTTTTAGTGCTAAAGCCTATCTTGCCAACCCTCAAGCGATTAGGCTCAATACCCGCTATATTGAGCAAGATCTCAACCGGCAATTTTTACTCGAAGATCTGAAAAATCTCCATCTAAACGGATACGAAGAATTACTGGCAAAATCAATTTATCGTGATTTACAGCAGAATCAAACAGATTTAGTCATCGATTTACATAGTACTACCGCAGCTATGGACTTGACCTTGATTTTATCTCAAGCAGATCCTTGGCTATTCCATCTAGCAGCTTATCTTACTGCTATAAATCCCCTGGTAAAAGTTGTTTTGCCTTCGGCATCTGAAAATAGTCAACGCTTGAGAAGTTGCTGTGATTTAGGGATGACGATTGAAGTAGGGGCGATCGCTCATGGAACTTTCGATCCTGGCTTGGTTGAGAAAACTGAAGCTTTGATTCATAATATTCTCGATTATATAGAGTACTGGAACAATAATCAGACTATTGACTATCCTGAAACTTTTACTTTATTCAATTCTTTTAAAGCAGTTGGATATCCCAAAAACTTATCAGGAGAAATTTGCGCAAATGTTCATCCTCAACTCCTAGCCCAAGACTACTTACCTTTAAAACCCTATTCCCCTCTTTTTTTAAGCCTCGATCGCACTAATATTACTGTTGATTCAGGTAATTGTACTGTTTATCCCATCTTTATTGCTGAAGAAAGTTATGTCGAACAAGATATCGCCATGGTGTTAACTAATAAACAAACAATTTCTTTAAGCACTTATAGTCATTCGAATTAATTTCTGTGTTTTAGTCAGTTAGAAGCAGCAGGTAAGGAGCGATCGCTATTATTTACTCATTATTTTCTAAGCTTTGTTAGCTTTACTAGAATCATAGCCAAGAATTTTACTAGTTCATAGTAATGCTGCTGCTCGTTCAGCTAAACTCGATCGCTCCCCTTTAGTGAGGGTAATATGACCGGCCAAAGGTTCATACTTAAATCTTTCTACCAAATAAGTTAGCCCATTACTAGCAGCATCAATATAAGGATTGTCTATCTGATCCGGATCGCCTGTTAATACTATTTTTGTTCCTTCCCCTGCACGGGTAATAATGGTTTTTACCTCATGGGGAGTCAGGTTTTGGGCTTCGTCAATAATCATAAATTGCTGGGGAATAGTGCGACCACGGATGTAGGTTAAGGGTTCAATTTGCAACAGTCCCATCTCGATCAATTCTTCATGTCCTCTGCGCCAATGTCCTGGCTTTTCTTTGGTATCTTGAGTGCCAAAGATCAAATCGAAATTATCATAGAGAGGTTGCATCCAGGGAGTTAGCTTTTCGTTAATATCTCCTGGAAGAAAACCGATGTCTTTGCCCATTGGTACTACTGGACGAGAAATGAGGAGCCTTGTGTATATCTTTTCATCAGCTACCTTTTGTAATCCTGCGGCGATCGCTAATAAAGTTTTACCAGTTCCGGCTTTTCCTACTAGAGTCACTAGCTTGATCGAATCCTGTAATAGCAAATTGAGCGCAAAACGTTGTTCTCGGTTGCGGGGTTGAATTCGAGACACTCCCAATTTAGGTAGGGTAATCAGAGGAACAATTTTATTACTCTTACCCTCTACCATTGCTAATGCTGTATGAGATGGTTTAGCTTGATCTACTAAAGTAAGATCTTGATTAGGTAAGAATTCTTGTTCGAGAGTAATAGAACCATGTTTAAAAAATTCAGTAATCTTGTCTGCGTCAACTAATACCTCTTTAGTGCCAGTATAGAGATCTTTTACGTCCACTTTGTCGGTTTCATAGTCTTGGGCATTAAGTCCTAAGGCATCAGCTTTAATCCGTAGGTTAGTATCCTTACTGATCACAATTACAGGACATTGGCACTGTTGTTTACACTGTATACCCACTGCCAAAATAGAATTATCAGCAAAGTCACCGCTTAATTCGGGGGGAAGTTTTTTAAGAGTTTCGCGATCGCTTAGAGCAACTCGTAATGTACCACCGCTATCCAAAGTTACTCCTGTAGTTAGATGACCTGCTTGGCGCAGCTTATCTAGGATTCGGGCTACTTCTCGCGCATTACGACCAGTCATTTCTGGTTGTTTTTTAAAGCGGTCTAATTCTTCGACCACGGCGATCGGTAAGACTATTTCATTGTCTTCAAACCTTAAAATGGCTGTGGGATCGTGAAGTATTACATTGGTATCAATAACAAAGATTTTTTTCATTAATGAATTTACTTAATATTCCTTGGCAATATACAGTGGTTTTTGATGCGGTATCAGAGTAATAGCTATAGCCGTACAAAGTTACGTTAGGACAAGTTTATTTGATTGCTCGTAAGTAATGAGTAACGAGTAACGAGTAATGAGTGTCCTAATAAAAGTTCGTAGTGCTATAGTTCGAGGTTTTCTTAGTATCTACTATCTGCTTCAAATAATCAAAATAATTCTAAATTTTGATCCTGTCTAAGCTTAGAGGTGTTTGCTCCGTCAAGAGAAATTAGTAAGATAACTTTGAGGGAATTATTTTCTCTTAACCAATAATTTAATAACTTGGCTATTTTGACTGCTAATTCTGCTAATATCGCAGTGAAGACAATTTCAGAGACTTTTCAATAAACAATCTTATCAAGCCCCTTGCCTGCATTAAAATCTGCTACTCAATATTTACCCGATTTGGAGCAACTTCCCTTAATCATTGCTGGTCCAATGTTGCGCCATATACAAGCCGACTCGGTTACTGTTTGGCTCGCGTTAATCAAGCCCAGTACAGTCACTTTAAAGATCTACAGCACTGAAGATGGTCGAGGAGCAATTCTAGATAAATTATTGTTTCAAGGACAGCGTAAGACCGTTGCCTTAGGTAAAAATTTTCATGTAGTAGCAGTAACCGCTAAACCCGACGAAGAAGAGCAGTTATCACCGGGGCAAATATATGCTTACGATTTATATTGCGACTGCGATCAAGTTGATTTAAATACAGCCATTAAGGCTCAAAACAATGATTACAGCCTGAGTTATTTTCCCCATCAATTACCTACCTTTGCTCTACCACCAAAAGACTTAAATTGTCTAAATATTATTCATGGATCTTGTCGTAAACCCCACGGTGGCGGTAGAGATACCCTGTCCTGTTTAGATAACTTAATTCAAGATTCAGCACCCATAGCCGATAAAAGACCACACCAGCTATTTTTAACAGGAGATCAAATATACGGTGATGATGTAGCGAATCCAATGCTGTGGCTTACCCAAGGAGTAAACAAGCTATTGTTTGGTTGGTCAGAAGAGCTACCGCTACAAGAAGGAACAATGTTAGCTGATGAATTTCCCCCAAGCAAGCGCTCGGCAATTTCTCGTATCGAGGGGGGGATGACAGCAATGTTGTCTGGCAAATCAGAAAAAGCCAAAAGCCATCTCTTTAGTTTTGGAGAATACGCTGCTGCTTACTTATTAGCATGGTCTCCAGTTTTTATGCCCGATCATCTTCCTCTAGGGGAAAGTCTTTTGCTAGACCGCCAGCAAGCCAAAGTCTGGAATCAAGAAATTAAAGACACAGAAAGCTTTATTGAGGATCTAGCCTCAGTGAGGCGGGCTTTAGCTAATGTTCCGGTATATACTATTTGCGACGATCATGATGTAAGCGATGATTGGTATCTGAATCGTGAATGGTGCGATCGCGTTTTGGGCAAACCTTTAGGCAAAAGAATTGTACAAAATGCCTTGCTGGCATATGCTATTTTTCAGGCTTGGGGTAATACACCACAATATTTTGCACCAGGCACAGGGGGAGAAAAATTACTGCAACTAGCTTCTCGATGGTTGCAATCGGCAGGTCAAGATATGTCTGCAAAGATAGAGTGCGATCGTTATTTAGGTATTCCTGAAAACGACGAGACAACTGGATTACCTCAAATGCAACCAGACGAAGACGTAGTGATTCTCTCGCGGAAGAAGGAAACTATTCCTTGGCATTATACGGTTTACGGCAGTAGTCACGAAGTAATTGTTCTTGATACTCGTACTTGGCGTGGTTATGACCCAGATCCAGATAAAAAACTGGAACCACCGATGCTGTTATCGCACCATGCCTTTGAACAGCAGCTGCTGATTCCTTTAGAGACTCAACCTCCACACATCCAAGCAACCATCGTTGTTTTGCCGACTAATTTAGTAGCATTAGGCATTATCGATCACATCCAGCAGTTTGAATTGAGCCGCAACCGAGTTTTTAGTAACGATGTCGGAGATTCCTGGAATTTTCATCAAGAAGCATTTACCATTTTGTTACTTAATCTTTGCCAACAACGCGATCGCGTTGTTATTTTGTCAGGCGATATTCATTATAGTTGTGCTGTGCGTATAGTTCATTGGGATAATAATTCCCTCGAAACTACTGTTTTGGTTCAGCTAACTTCTAGCGCCATTAAAAACTCAGAACTAGCAACTCGTTTAATACATACTAAGCTAAAATCTCTGTTACCAGAAACAACCGAACGCTGGTTAGGATGGAATCAACCTCTCAAATTAGTTAAACTACTTCAACCTAGCTGGTGGCGAACTAAACAGTCCTTAAATAATCAAAGCCCACCTCCAGACTGGCAATATCGAATTGAATGGTTCAAACGGCAACCCTCCCAGTCGTTGCCTTGGAAACAAACTTCTTTAAAAACTCAAAAGTCTAATCCTTGGCATAAGTTAATTACTCAGATCATCTCGTGGGTGTGGCGTAATCGCTGGGTTCAGGAGGGGAGAGAAGTAGTCGGCAGAAATAATCTGAGCTTAGTCAAATTTCGCTGGTCAAGAACCAAGACCGTAGTTCAAGAAACCTATTGGCATCCTCCTTGGAATGATCGAGGTACAGTTAAAAGTAGCTACGAAATTCCTTTGGAATCTGATTAGAACCATTGACATTCCCCATCAGCAAAATATCTAATTATAGTAGTGTGCAGATAAAATTGTACTCAACAAGTCTGCACACCGCTACAGCCCTGTTCTGTCACTTTCCGAAAATTGAAGCAAAATAACAAAAGTGCTCAAGGGATGTAAGCCAGACATAACGATAGATGTAGAGTTACAGATTCTTAAACATTTAAAAAGGGATGCCAGACAATCAGAAGGTGAGAGCTAATAAGTGGTGTAAGTTCGAGCGAATTTTTAGTAATCAAAAATCAGAACAGGGATAGTTCAAGTGCTTGATGATTAAATAGAAGATAGTAACCCTTTTTACCACGTTTTTCGTAACTTACTAGACTTAGCGATCGCAATGTGCGTGATTGATGAGAAATAGCCGATTCACATACTTCTAGAAGAGTTGCAAAATCACAAACACATAAATCTCGATTTCCCACCGGGACAAAATTGGCAAACAATTAGCAACTTCTAATCTTAGATCCTATCTCTAGTATCAATAAATAAATATTCTTCAGGTTTTAAATTATACAAAATTAATTTTACACAAGGGTTGCAAGATGAACATTAAGTTTGCTACATTAGTTTAGCGGTAAAAAACAAGCCAGGATAGCTCAGGTGGTAGAGCAGAGGACTGAAAATCCTCGTGTCGGCAGTTCAAGTCTGCCTCCCGGCATTTAGATATATTAACTAATACGCCCTAATAGTAAAGGTTTTCGAGGTTTAGCTTGAGGAAGATAGTTGTGCCTCTAACTTTTTTTTGGGTATTTTTAGATATGTTTAGACTAAAAATTGGTGTAAAATTGGTGTAAAATCATAGAGCAGAGGGGTACTTACACCACATCAACTTATGTATTCTCAAACTCCAACAGGACAAGCATCTAAAGGCTCTGTAGTAATTATCAATTCTAATGGTCGATTACAGTTACGATTTAGCTACGGTGGCAAGCGACATTATATTTCTATTGGGTTGCCCGATAGTCCTACTAATCGCAAGCTAGCGGAGTTGAGAGCATCTGAGATTGAGAAAGATATTTTTTATGAAAGGTTTGACGCAACTCTTCAAAAGTACAAGCCCAATAAGAGCTTAAGTTCGATTACACCAGTTACACCAATTTCAAAATTTAAACCAAAGTTAGATGAACTCTGGAAAAGTTATAGCGAATTCAAGAAGCCCCAAGTGAGTCCTAGTACTTATGCCAAAGATTTTACGAGACATCGAAACCACATCGCCAAACTGCCTACGCGATCGCTCAATGAAGCATCAGCTATTAGGGATTGGCTGCTAGGAAATTTAACCCCTAACGCTGCTAAACGCTGTTTAACCCAAATTAAAGCTTGCTGTAATTGGTCAATGGAGGAAGGGTTAATTGATACTAATCCATTTAGTTACATGAAAATCAAGCTACCAAAAGGAGCTTATGAGGAACAAGACATCAATCCATTCACCAAAGAAGAGAGAGATTTAATTATTAAAACCTTTGCCAGCGATCGTTATTATTCTCACTACACATCCTATATTCGATTTCTTTTCTTTACAGGGTGTAGACCTTCAGAAGCAATTGCTCTGAAATGGAAGCATATTACTAATAGTGTTATTCAGTTTAGAGGCTCTGTTGTTATTTCTGAAGATGGTTTAGTGCTGAAAGAAGGACTAAAAACGCAGAAAAAACGAAATTTTCCTCTTACCCCAGAGGTAAAGACAATTTTAAAGGATATTCGTCCTGAAACAGTTAATCCAGAATCACTTATTTTTGTTAGTCCAAAAGGAAAGTTTATAGATCACCATAATTTCTCTAATCGAGCCTGGAAATCAATCTTAGCCAAATGTAACATTCCTTATCGGAAAAGTTATCAGACTAGACACACCTTCATTAGTTTGTGTGTGGAGGCAAATATTAATAGTACGGCGATTGGAAGATGGACGGGAACTTCAGCCAAGATGATCGATAAGCATTATGGAGCTACTAACTTTGCTAATCTTGAACCACCAAATCTTCTTTAGACGTAATTTTCTTAGACACTCTTTTCCGAGGAGCGAGATAGATTCCTTTTTCATTTTTCTAGCTGGCTGGAGAATGAGGAGCGCAGCTTGTCATTCGGAAGGCAGCAACCCGAAGCGTTAGCGGAATTAGTTTATCCATTTATAGCTATAATTGATACGTAAAATTTTTCAATTGGTCAACAGGTAAGAAGATTACTAAAGTTAGTAGCTGCTCTCCCTGCTGAAGATATGATCAATCAATTGATATTTTTAAATTCTTATTTGAGAGGTTAGTTGTTTAAAAAAAGCGATCACACTCCGAAGACAATTATCAGAAATGAGATCGCCCTAATCTTCAAGCAAATTCTTTAAGAGAACGAATCATGCCAGAAGACTTATCAAATAAAACTTCTGCTTTTCCTGTATTTCCATGTCTTGCTTTAGCCAAAATTAACTCTAGAATTCCAGGCTGGGAAGTACCAGAATCGTAATATTCATCGCGATAGGCAAAGATGATATTATCTGCCACCATCTCCAGAATCCCAGACTGAGAAAGATCTGACATCATCGGACGCTTATTCTGTCTGCCCTCTACTGCCCTGTTAACTTGAGAGAGAGCTAAAACTGGGACATTCAATTCTCCTGCTAATTGATACAATCCTCTACCCACATCTCCCAATTCATAACTGCGATTACCACCGTTATCAGATGCCATCATTTGTAGATAGTCTACGATTACTAAACCAAGTCTCCCTTCTCGTGCTTTAACCTGACGACATTCTGAAGCAATCCCAGCTACATTTATTCCCCGATTATCATTCATGTATAGAGGTAACTCTACGGCAACCTGAACAATTTTAGAGATACTGTCCATTTCTTCTTCATTGAGAGAAGACAATCCTGCGCGATGTTGACGAATGCGCTCGACGTGAATCGGGGTCAAACCTAAATGCTGATAACAATCCATCCGACTCATTAAACTCCAAAGTCGATACTCTAACTGACTCTTATACATCTCCAAGGAAAAGATAATTACAGGTAACTGATGCTGAATCATCTGCTGAAGAGCCAGATAGAGAGAAATTGCGCTCTTGCCCATTGATGGTCTAGCAGCCAGAATAGTCAGGGTTCCTGGCTCAAATCCCATCATCAGTCGATCCAGTTCTGGTATTCCTGTAGGATAAATAGGATTATTTTCTTCCAGCTGATTAAAAGCAGACATTGCAATCTCGCTATTGTTATCAGTATCTGATTTTATCCTTTGCTGAGTGACACTGAATATTTCTTGTTCGGATTCGTTTAATAGCTGCTCTAGTTCAAGACTTAAATCATATCCAAGGTTGACGATTTTATTTCCTGCTTCAATAATTTTACGTCGTTGGTATTTATCCATGACCAAATCGACATAGCGCTCGATGTTTACCGCTGAAACTATGCGATTTAATAATTGAGCTAATTTAGCTGTTCCGCCAACTCGATCTAATCTGTCTCTATCATGCAGATATGTACTGAGTGCCATAAAATCGGTGGGATTGCCTTGATGATGGAGTTTCAACGCGGTTTGATAAATTTCTTGATGGGAAGAAACAAAAAAAGCTTTGGGATTTAGTTTAGCTTCAATGTAAGAAATTGCTTTGGGGTCAAATAAAATTCCGCCTAAAATTGCTTCTTCTGCTTCAATATTGGCTGGAGGTAAGTTGGGTTCTGTCATGCTACACCTCCCTGGACTGCTTGATTAGCAAAATGGCTTTTCATTCTCAGGTTTCGCAATTGTTCGTAGCCTTCAGTAATTTGTTTCCCTAGAGATTTAGAAATTGGTTTCGATTGACTTTCAAGTTGATTGATTCTTTTGAGCTTGTGCTCGGGATTATTCAGGAATCGGTCAAATTTCTCTTTATCTTGTCTATTCCCAATCTTGCCCCACCCTGACCTTTGCTGTTTTAACTGTTCTTGAAATTTAGTGATCGCCTTTTGTTTGTCTTCATCAGGAATTGAACTTGAATGAGAGTCGAGTTTACGAGCTTTTTTTCCCTCTTGATACTTCTGATAATAAACTTCCCAGCGATTCTGCCCAGCTTTTGTCTTACTGGCTAACCAAGCTTCAAGATCATTTACTGGTTGACTGAAGTTTTGAATTGCCTCTTTGACAAACTTGAAAAAATTCTCTCCCTCGCTTTCTGAGAGAGTCTTTTTAAAGTCTATATAAGTCTTAGAGATCTTAGGAGTTTGAAACTTCCTCTCTGAGATAGTTTCAGTCTTTGATTGTTGTATCGGCGCACTTTCTGTTGTCTGGCTACACTCGATGTTGTGTTGAGGCACATTCTTTTGTGGTGTCACAACTTTGGTTGTCTTGTCGCAACTTGGTTGTGTGACAACAACATCTTCTGTTTCTGCTTTTGAAAGAAAACCTTGAGGATTAACTTTAATCCGAACTTGAAGTAGTTCCATCTGAATAAAACCTTTGTTCTCCAGAGACTTTAAAGCTCTTCCTACAGTAGAACGGTGCATTTTAGATTTTTCTGTAGATAAATTTTTGGCTATTTGTGTCGGCGTAAGAGAAATACCTTTGTTGTATGGGTCGAGAGAACGCACATAGTAAAGGATTTTTAGCTCTGAATAAGTTAGCTGTTTAATGGTTTCGAGCCATTCTTCACTTTTCAGGGGGTAAAATTTTCCTTGAATTCTATTTAGTGTCATGATTTTTAATTGAAGCGAAAATGAATAACATGAAATTGCCTTCTAAGGTGAAGATAAAAGGCATCAAGCTTGATTTCAAAACGCAGAAGCCTTAGTAGGAAGAAGTTTGGCAATTGATTATCTGGATTGGCGACGCTTTTTAGTCTGATTAGAAAGCAGAGAGGCTAGATATATTTCGATAGCTCTCTGATGAGCTGTTGGATCGGAAATATTAGCAAACCAATCTCGCAAAAGCCCCTCATGATATCGGATTGTTCTGGAGCTGAGATATTGGAAATGAATTCCTAATGTCCAGTGTCTTTTGCGATAAATCTTCAACGTGTGTGTAGAAATTCCTAGTATTTGAGCAGCAACATTTTTGTTGACCCAATTTTGACTTACTTTAGATAATAATATTTGCGCTTTGTCAGTTGTCATGATGTTCTCCTATTTGTGGTGTGCCGAGATACAAAACACCTGACTCTCTGAAGAAAGCTATTACTAAACTAAACTACATTCCACTACGGTCAAGTAAAATATAAATTGCACAGCAATAGCTGTCACTAGAGAGTCGAGCTTTAATGGGCCTTTTCACTTTGCACGGTGGACCCTATTTGTCTCGGCTCTTTTTATTATCTAATAATCAGATTAACACGTAATTAATCTAAAAAGCTCGAATATTATTCGTTTTTTATAAAAAAAATATTCTCTCAATGGAAAATACTATTGTTTTTTGTCTACAATGTATTTAAATTCAATCTATCTATTAAGATAGACGTTTGCTAACTTTGGCATTCAAAAACCTGTGTCAAACTTTTTTTCATCTCCTCAAACTTCATCTAATAAGTCTTTGGGAGAACTAATTAAGAAAATTAGAACTACCAATAATCTGACTCAGACTGCTTTTGGGAAGCTGTTTGAACCTTCTGTTACCCAATCTACAGTTGCTCGTTGGGAAAAAGGAATTCAAACCCCAGACAGAATACACTTTCCTAAAATCGCTTCGCTGCTTAATATTTCTTTTGAAAAGCTTCTTGAACTAGTCGAAGAACCTGTATTTAATACGGACAATTTTTATCCAGATATAGAAAACAAAACTTTGACGCACAACAAACGTCATCTAGCTATGTTTAAAAAAGGGGTAAGAGCTTGGAATAATTGGAGGGAAAAAAATCTGCATATTATCCCTCAGTTGTCAGGTATACATATCTGTCTTGGAAAATACAGTAAATTAGATGGTTATAATTTGAACGATGCTAATTTAGCTGGCTTTCGAGGCACAGCTGTTTCACTTGATAAAGCTAGCTTACGAAGAGCAAACTTAGAAAAAGCATGCTTCAGCGAATGTAGTTTTGAGGGGGCCGACCTAACGGAAGCTAATCTTAAAAAGATTGATATTAGTAGTTGTAGTTTGAATCGAGCCATACTTAGAAAAGCCAACTTGAGTGAGGCTTCAATTAAGTATTCAACGTTAATTAAAGGAGATTTAGAAGAATCAGAAATTGAAAAAGCGGAATTTATAAATCTTGACCTGTCAAGAGCAATTTTAAAAAAATCTAAAATTAGAGACACTAAATTAATCAATGTTAATCTAACTGAAGCAAATCTAAATGAGACATTTATAGATAAAACTACTATCAGAAAATGTTCTGTTTATGGAGCTTCATTTTTACAGGCTAATTTTAATGATATAGACAATCAAGAAGTATATATATCTCCATCTGAAAGTAAAGGTCTCTCCATAAATAATTTAGCTTTGTCTCAATGCATATATATGCAACGTTATAATCGCTCAGAAATCAAGAAATTTATTGAACAGTTTAATCTAGAAGAAGAAATTATTAAATTAGGTAGCATACTTTCCGATAAATATGGAGAATATAGCCAAACTGAGAATTTTTATATATTTAACAATCGTAACTATTATAATGATGTCAATTCACTATACATAGATATTCGTAGACATAATAACTATTTTCAAATAGATTTTTATCCAAATTATTCAAATGCAAATTTCTTATCAGGAAAAGATAAGCACAGAAGAATATTACAGATAATTGATGACACAATTGAAAGTAACTTTGAATTTAAAGATGTAGAGTATTTAAGAGAGTTAGTTGAAGTACATCAAGAAATACAAAATAATTTGGTAGAGCAGTTCCTATCGCTTGCTCTTAAAGTTTTAGAAATAAAAGAAGAAAATAAGTTTGTATTTGAGGAGTACATTCTTGAAAGAGTCAATCAAGAAATTGTTCTCTATACTAATACTGATTTAAAAATTGAGTTTGCAAGAATAATAAATCGTGGAAGCAAATGGGAAATAATTAGGTCTAGTCTAACGAAAAAGCACATGATAGATTTACAACGAGAATTAAATAACTTAAAAATATAGGGTATGATTCCCGCTTTTTATAGTCGCTATTCTAACTAATGGATCGAATCTGATCCTCTCTTACTTTAAAAGTCAGTCGGCGAAGCGAATCGGGCGTGCGACGAAATTTTATACCTCTCCAGCATTTTCTGAGCGAGTCATCGCAGCCCGAAGACTGGCAACTATTTACTCTTTCAAATCAGACCACTGCTCTTGAATACTTTGTTGTTCATGGCTTCGTAATGGAACATATCTTCTCGCACAAGGCGGAAAACTTTGATGTTTTAGCTCAACAGGGGCACAGTATCGACCGAGTTTAAGATAGCCAAATAAATTTGGAAGGCTTTTAATCTCATCGGGCATCACAGCATATCTCTCTCGAAATTGCTCATTATATCCATCAGTTCTACCATTGCCATTTCTTCCAGCACGACGAGAACGACTATGATTTTGAGCTATATCAATTAACTCCTGTTTGCCGATGGTATCTGCCATTGATTCTGCTGTCTCATGGTCAACAGATCTCAAAATTAATTTAGTTTGTATTCCCTGCAAAATAGTACTAGTATCTTCCTTACCGTAAACTTTGGTAATTTGAGACTTAGTTTGAGTACCTAGAATGGGGCATCCTCCAAATTTACGACTCTCACTCATGAGCCGAGAGAGACTGGGTAATCTACCTAATGCCCCCAATTCATCAATAATAATCGCTGTTTTTATCTCTCGATTTCTATTAGATAGCAACCCTTTAAGCATCAACTCAAAAATCAAGCTATGCAAAGGCTTAAGTAAGTCAGAATCATTTTCTTCTAAGGTAATGAAAATCCAGCCAGAACAATCTCTTCTTGCCCAATCAAAGAAACTAATACTTTGACTATAGTTTTTCTGCTCGGTCATATACTGGTAAAACTGACAATAGTTGGAGACAGTAGAAAGCACAGAAGCAGCCGATTTTTCTTCTCCAGTATATCTAGCAGCCAAGGTTTCAGATATAAATGAGTGTATAGTTTGGGTATCGCTTACCAGCAATGACCATAACTCTTGATTGCTCTTAGTTTGGCGAAATAATTCTGCCATTATTACCCTGGCTGCATTAGAGAAAAAAGGCTCTTTCTCAGACTCAGTAGGAATTAAAGCTGCTGCTATATTCTCAGGTCTAGCTGATTCATAAATGTGACTCCAGCCGATAGAGCGAGCATCAAAAGGATTGAAGATAATATCAAGAGTCGGATCGTAGAATTTCTCTAACATTTCCCCACCACGGTCAAAGATGATGGCACGGAAATCACTCCGCTGTCTCATGGAGGCTGCCATTTGACTTATAGCTTGAGTTTTACCAGTGCCAGGAGAGCCAAACATAAAGAAACCAAGTTGTTCATACTCAGCAGGAATCGGTATACCTGCTATTGTTAGCTGTGGTTGATTTTTTGGTCTTTGCTCTTTTTTCTGTATAGCTTTAAGTTGACGGGTAGGTATTACCTTTGCTCCTCGCACTACATTTTGATTGTGATGGCTGAGTTTATCATTCGGCTTCATCAACAGATATGTCAAGGTAAAAGTCATGATTAATCCGCTAGAGATCAGCTTGAAATAGCCAAATTTATCCACTAATTTTTCTAAAAGGTAGGGCCAAATTAAAACTGGATGCTCAATCAAAAACAAAGCAACCTCTGTGTTATTCATGACCCACAAAACTAACAAAAGTACAGCAATGAAGATCAGCATTGCTATCAAAGAAGAATTGTCATTATTTTTTGGTTTCATTATCTGCTAATCGATCTTGAGTGAGTTTGAGTACGAGTAAGATCAAGGTGTTGCTGCATCTGCTTGGTTCTAGCTTTGATTTGACGATCTATTTCCCTAGCAGTAAAAGTGTTTCGGACTGTGGCGTTATTTTGATTGAAGATCAGTTCTTTACCTTGATGAGTAATAGTTAAAGAATTTTGATCTCGTTTAATTTCTGTTCCATCTGATGATTTGTAGCTTTTGAACCATCGATTTTGAAGATTTAATTCTCCATGACTTTCTACTAGATATTGAGCTGAAACAAGTAATTTGAATTCTTGTTCTCTCGATGGAGTTGATATTTTTTGATTGAATTGCTGTTGCTTGATAATTAGATTGAGAGCATTCTCCTGAGATCGTGATTTTCCAATTGATAGTCCCAAAGCTTTGGTGCTAGAGGTGTAGACTTTGAATTCATGTTTGGCTCTTGAGGCAGCTACATAAAAACTTTCTTTTCCTACAGTGAGAGATTTACCAGAACCCGCAGCATAAATGCAGTGGTAAGCTGTCTTACCCTGGCTGCTGTGAACTGTATCAACGTAGCGATAATCAGAATAAAAAAGGGCATCGGGGTTAACGGTTTGAGTTTTCCCCTTGGTCTGAATAGTTATTTGTCCATTGTCATCAAAGCCCAAGACTGTAAACTGTTGACCATTTATTTGCTTCTGCTGATTCCGATAATGGTTGCGGGTAAACTTCATCTTTTCTCCAAAATGAAGTTCGCGGGTTTGGGATTGGAATACCGAGCGGTCCTTGTAGCTATTGAGCTTTAACCTCTGTCGATCGCCAAAGCTATCTCTGAGGGTTAAGGTTTTTGTGCTGCTATCTACAGCATCAACTCGGTAATAAAGATCTTTATTAAACTTGACTGTGGTATGACCGAACTTAATTATGTCTCCCACCTCGTAGCTGCTGGCTTGAGTCAGACTGAATTGATCTAAATCTTTGGGTTTGAGTATATTAATTTGCTGAGATTCCTGACTCAGTTGACCCTGCTCAATTAGCCCCTGGCGTATCTGGTTGGTAATAGCTGATTTTTCTTTGTTTGTACCTGCCAGAATAAGAGTCTGTGCCTGGGTTTTAGCATCCCGTTCTAAGTAGTCATTGACCACTGCTTTTAGTCTCAGACTATCAATGGGTATCTGCTTGATGCTGCCTTGTTCGTTGAGCTTTTCATATCCCTGCTTGATCTCTCCTTGGGACAATAGATCTACCACTTCCTTTAGTTGAAGATTTTGCTGTCTAACATTTTTATTGATTCTGATTGTTGGTAATTTGGCTTGATCCTGAAGCAGTTTGAAAGGGGAGCCTGCCTGTACCGCTGCTAGTTGTTTGGTATCGCCAATTAGAAGTATACGGGAGTTTGTTTGTTTGCCTTTTTCTAGCAGGTTTTTCATTTGGGTAGTGCTAATCATCCCTGCTTCATCCACCACAATCAGTTCATTTTTCGGCAGAGACTTGATCGGGATATTTAAATAAGCATCAAGGGTTTGACAGTTAATACCTGCCCCCTTATTGAGTTCTCCCGCAGCAGAAGCACTAGGAGCTAAACCTCTGATCTTAGTCTCAGAAGAAATAGTTTCTTTTAAAGCTTTAACAGTATAGGTTTTACCAACTCCCGCATCACCCTGACAAAGCATTACACCATCTCGATTATTGGCAAAATGATTCAGAGCAGAAGCTTGAGCTTTATTCAGCCCTAATTTCTTAGCTTGTTGATGGGCGATTTCTTTATTAGCTAGAGGAGGATAGTTGTATTTGCTATTTCTTGCTAAATGTAGAATCTGTTTTTCTCTTTTGATAGCAGTTACCGTAGTCAGTCTTCCATCTTGAGTTTTAAGTAAGCTCTTACTTTGATCTATTTCTTGTTCTAAGTCTTCAAGGCTATAGTTTCCTTGAGATTGTCGCAGAGCTTCTTTGAGCAGTATATGTCTGGGAAAAGCTACTTGTCTCTCGCATACTACCTCCGTAGCCTCAATTACCAGCTTGCTTTTGTCTTTTGAATTAGTAACCTGCTGATGTTGATGATTGGCTTCAGGATGTTTGATATCTAACTGCTCGGCTCTCTGTTGTCATATTTGCCCTATTTCTTTTCTCTCCTCCGCAGCTTGATGTACTTTATCTCTACGAGTAGCCGTACAAGCTTTGGCTTTAGTTGCTGCACTAGCTTCATGACCTACAGCATTTTCTATCTCCTGTTTGCGAGTGCTAAACTCCTTTAACTGTGACTGACTATAACCCCGAACATCAAATGTGCCATCCCGATTCCAGTCCAATTCATATCCTAGAGTTTGTAGCCTTCTACCAAGATCATGATGATAGACCATACCAAGAGTCATCTTCTGCTGGTATAGTTGGCGGTTATCCATCGATCGCCATTTGCCATCTGCTCCTTGTGTCTGATTAAAAATCACACAATGGCTATGGAGTTGAGGATCTTGATTGCGATTATCATCATGTTGGAAGACAGCAAATAAAGCATTATCTGTCTGAAGATGATTAGCCCCACCTTTACCCGTTCGCGTGAAGATACAGTTTTGCTCTATGTAAGAGAGAGTCGTTTTTACTGCTTCTTGATGAGCCTCTATGACTCCTTTGTCTTCTTTGACTAAACCCAATAGCGAAATCGATTTAGGAGCAGAAAGGGTAATATCTCTGCCTGGATTATATTTTTTTCCTGACTGTCTTTGACGTAAAGGATTTCCTTGAGTATCTAATCCCTGATAGGCATTGTTATATTCCTCTATTGAAACTTGACCATTAAGACTAAGTATTTCTGAACCTTGCCCATACCACTGACTATTCTCTAATCCTTGGTTTTTAGTATAGTAATTGTCTTGAGCATAGTCGTTTACCTTGGCGTAGAGTCTACCAATCGAGCAAACCATTTTGAATTGTTTTGTTTGATTTATCTATTTTGATAGTGACATTTTTCATTGTTTAAAACTACTATTTAAAAACGAGTTTACATATCTTATTGTTGATGTTTAAAAATAGCCAAAAATACCTTATCTATATTTATTTGAAAAATAAGCGGAATTTATTTTATTCTCACTAAGGGTGCATCAGGTGTGGGATTTTAATCAGTATATGATTAGCGATATCTAAGATAATCTATCTCACTGAAGGTGAATTTTTTCTTGAAAATAAATTGCTTAATAGGCAAAAAACTTGGCACAATCAATAAAGAGATAAAACAAAAAATGAGAAATGAATCAGTCTGAACTAAGTCCTTTGGAAAAAGCGATCGCCAAAAAGATTGATAGGACTAAAGATAAGGCATCGCAACCAGGATATTTGAGGAAGTTAGTTGCCAAACTTCATTTGAGAATTGAAGCAGCCTTAGCTAGAGGATGTGAATATGATGACTTGGCTCAGTCGATTACAGAAATGGGAGTGAAGATTAGTACCGCGACTCTCAAGCAATACCATACAGAACATCGTCGTCAGTTAGAGAAAGAAGCGGGAGAGATTTCTGAAACTGTTGATTCGGTTTTGCCTCCAGAGCAACCAAAAGAAATAAAACCGAAAATCAACACTCAATCGAATCAACCTGATAGAAAACAATCAGCGGTAGATAAGTTATTCGCGAGTAAGTAATTAACCAAACATGAAAGTCAAAACTGAACCAGAACAATCAACATCTGAGATAATTTCCACTCGTCCAGGTATTCAAATTGCTAACTGTAAGAAGGGTGGTGTTGGTAAGACATTACTATCCAAACTAAAGGCTGCTTACTGTTTAGAATCAGGCTTAGATTTTTATGCCTTAGATGCGGATAGGCAGGAGAGTTTTCTCAAGGCTTATCCTGATTTTGCCTTACCGACTCGCTTTAGTGAGTTGGATAAAAATCTGAAGATACCCGATCGCATTCTGGATTTAGCTCTAGAGAAATTGGTATTGGTAGACTTGCCAGGGAATGTGGAAGAAGCGTTTAATCATTGGCTGACAGCAAGCGATATTTTAGAAGCGTCAAAAGATTTAGATGTTGAGATTCAGAATTGGTATGTCCTGGATGATTCAACTGAATGCTATGAGGGGTTTTTAAGAACGCTGGAGTTTGTTAAAAATAATGCAATTCATATATTAGTTAGGAATTTAGGCAGATGTGAAGACTGGGAGAGCTTTGACCAGTTTGTAACTCCTGAGTTAATCGCTGAATATAAGTTAAAGATAATTGACCTGCCAAAATTAAGGCTTGATACAGCGACGACAGTTTATAAGAATGCTCTCAGTTTTACTGAAGCAAGAAGATATTCAGAGTTTAGTACGGCTCAGTTAGCAGGGTTGCGGGGATATATGCGACGAGTATACGCTGTGCTTGATGATGCTGGGTTTAATGTTGAGAAGCTGAGGTTAGAAATGTGAGGGGTTTGAAGAAGTCAACTTTGCCTCAGCAGCAGAATGAGCTACGAGAATTAATCGAGCAAAGACTTAGCAGCGAAAAGTCACAAGTCAAAGAAAGGGTATATCAATGGCTCAGTGATAATCAGTATTTTTTTGATAACGAGTTGTTTGATTTCTACTTCTGTGTGGCTCAGAATATTGCTGCGGTTGAGGTGTTGGGTGGTTCTGGGGAGAAGATAGTCAAGGCAAAAACAGAGCTTGAGGAATCGGTACAAGTCTATACAAATCAAATAGTTGATACTTCTAACTGGATTAATGAGCAGTTAAAAGGTCAACTGCAAAATATTCAGAAGAATCAACAGAAATTGGATACCAAACTGATTCAAGTCTTGGAAGTATTAGCCAGAGAACAGCAGAATCTTAAAACTATCTCAAATGGCTTAGTCAAATCTACTTCGGTTTTATTGAAGAAGCAGAAACAATTAGTAATTCAAACAGAAGCAGCAAGAAGGTATGCCCATCAAACCGTTCTGTTTGCTTGGATTATTCCAGCCCTAACATTATTAGGTTGCATGGCTATATTGTTGATGAGTAGAGCATAATTGATTCTGTTCGGTGATTATTGTCTCTAGTAGCTTTTGAAATAGAGGTTCTCCATAATTCATTAATCGTAAAGATGGCTTTTCGTCAAATACTTCAGGATAAAAAGTAATCAGATAATTTTTATTTTTGTAAGTCATTTCCCAGATACGTTGCGAAGCCATGCCGTTAGGCTTATCGCCTTGTAACTCAAAAAAGATATTTTTAGCTAGTAATATTTGTGAATTAGTAAATAGTGCTTCTATTTGTTCTGAAGTTACAGGACTAGAAACCAGTGGTTTACGAATTTCTTTTAAGTCAGCTTGGACATCCATTGCTACCATTTCTTCCAAGCCTGGGCGTAAAGGAGGAGTATCTAACACTTGCTCAAATTCTGCTAGTAATACCTCTTCTTCTTCAGGATCGGCACTCATAACAGCTTGCTCAATAAAGGTTGGCACTTGAGCCAAAATAGGCTGTAAATTACCGACTACACTTTGAAAAGCATCGATACGATCGCGCAATCTTCGATATACTTTTGCCTCTACAGTACCGTCATAGTAAAAGTTATGGATATTGACGGTAGAGTGAATTTGACCAATACGATCAATTCTGCCGATCCTTTGTTCTACTCGCATGGGATTCCAAGGAAGATCGTAGTTAATTAAGACACCGCAGGTTTGAAGGTTCAATCCTTCGCTGGCAGATTCGGTACAGAGTAAAATTTTAATTTTCCCCTCACGAAACTGTTTTTTTATTTCCTCTTTTGGTAGTTTTTGCCATTCGCCTTCTTGATAAAGTTCTCCACCTCTGCCTGAGTAACAAGCAACAAGAGAACCATATAATTGCAGCAGATTTTCTCGGAGATAATCCATCGTATCTGTATATTGAGTGAAGACGATCGCACTTTCTCTTTGAGTTAGTTCTTTACCCAAAATTGTCAGAAAATGGGATAGTTTACTGTCTTCTCCAGTATTTTCAAATTGTCTAAGTAAATCTTCTAAATGTTCGATTTCTTTAGGATCTACTGGTTCTTTGAGATAGGATTCTAAACCTGTAATTACAGCATCATCTGCATCGTCTAGATCGCTCAAATCGTCTTGTGGTAGTTCCTGAATACCTTCTAATCTTCTTTCTAAGGATTGTTGAATTGCATAGAAGGAACTTGTTAGACGTTTACGATACAAAGTCATTAGAAAGCCCAAAGCCTTACGGTTTTCTTTTTGGGCTAAATTATAGAAATGGCGAACATAATTGCTAACAGCTTGATAAAGGGGTATTTCTCGCTGAGATTCAAGGGAGATAGCATTATCAATTACAATCCTTTGGGGGATATCTTTGTCTAGAAGACCTAATTTGTAATATTGACGGAGAGTGTCGCGGGTATGGCGAAACATCAAATCTTTCAGGGGTGTATTAACTGTTAGGTATTGACGAGAAAGATCGATAAACTCTGTATCTTTGGCTAGTTTTTTGCCATTAACAATGTTTCTACCATCTTGCCAAATGTTCTGTAGTCTACCAGCAAGTAATCTCTGATTGTTTTTGTTCAGATGTTGTTTCAGGCGATCGCATTCAGATCCGCCATAGCGAAAATAATCTGTTGCCATATATTGCCAAAATTCCAGAGTTCGATCATCTGGTTTACTGGATAGAGATGAGAAGTAGTCACAGAAATTTTCGCCAAAACTCCAATGTCCTTCTAAACCCAGTAAATTAAGCAAGTCGAATACTTCAATCGGATCGATTTGCATTGGTGTAGCGGAAAGAAGAATCAAAGATTGAGTTTTATCTTTTAGCTGCTGTAATAGCTGTAGCAAACGATTAGGAGTATCTTTACGTTGCTGAGGGCTTTTCCGACGGGCGTGGTGGGCTTCATCAACGATGACTAAATCCCAAGGTTCAGCATCTAATAATTCAGTCATTCTCTCGGCGCGACGTACTAAATGAGATGAAGCTAAAACTAAGTCTTTCGCATTCCAGGGGTTGAGGGTTGGAAAGGTAGTTTTACCGTAGCAGTCTTTAAACTTTCCTTGACTGTAGCTAGAAAAATGTAGATTGAATTTCTCTCGTAATTCTTCTTGCCATTGGGGTTGAACGCTAGCAGGAGCAAGTACTAAAACTCGTTTAACTTTTTGGCTAACGATTAAATAACGCAGAATTAAGCCAGTCTCAATTGTTTTACCCAAGCCAACTTCATCAGCAATGAGGAAGCTACAGGGAAACTTATCAGCAACCCGTCGTAGGATTTTTAGTTGGTGCGCCCAAGGCTGGATCGGAATGGATTTAAGGCAGAAGTCTAAACAACCTGGATGTTGATGGAGATTGGAAAGTTGGCTAAATGCTTCTCGTTGTCGTTGAATTTCAGAAGGGCTTAAAGGCTTTGGACTGATTGCTTTTGGAGTTATAGAATCTTTTTTCTCGGTAAATTGCTGAGTTTCCAACCCTTTATCTTCTTCTGGCTTTAACTCATCCTCTCTGTTCCAAATGGGCTTGGTGTTTGGGGTATAGCGTAACAGCTTTTGCTTAACTGCTTCGGGAATATCAAAGATTTTGACGTTGGGGGAAAGATCGTTCCATAGTTGTTCAAAACGATAAGCTTCTTCATTAACTCTTTCTAAATCGCGATCTCCTTCCCAACCACAGTAAACATGAAAGGACTCA
Organism: Pleurocapsa sp. PCC 7319; assembly: GCF_000332195.1. Lineage (NCBI taxonomy): Bacteria > Bacillati > Cyanobacteriota > Cyanophyceae > Pleurocapsales > Pleurocapsaceae > Pleurocapsa > Pleurocapsa sp. PCC 7319. The sequence continues at coordinate 852,821 of NZ_KB235922.1, read as the reverse complement.
ACATTTTTCTCCCATCCGCCTAAAGATTCATTGTTTGAGCCACTAAAGACAATGCGATCGCCATTAGCATCAAGAAAAATACCAACCTTCTCATGAAAGATATGGTGTGGATCGAGTAGGCGATCGCTTTCTATCGGAATTCCTTTATCCTTAGTAGGAACAGCTATTTTAATATCTAAATACTCGTATTTAATCAACCAGCTAAGTATCTCAAAGTGTTTTAGCTGGACAAAGTTCTCTGGTGCTTGCAAGTCAGCATCTAAACGAAAAGCTAAAGCCTCTCTCAGTTCGTAACCCTTTTCAATTGCTGCTATATCCTGGGGGCTAAACTGACAACCCATAATCAAGCGCATTTTTCCTTGATTGTGTAGCATTGCCCCAATTCCTCTAGCTACTTTACTGAGGATGGCACTACCAAAGAATCCAGACTTGCGATCGTACTGCACGGCGCATTCCAATGCTGGGATGTAAAAATCGGCGATCGGATTGTTTTCGTTACTGGAGTAGCTAATACGCCAAGAGCGATCTTGTAAGTGCATAAATTGAGAATGTTGGAGGGCTGTTTCTCAATTCAATTGCTTAAAGCTTTCTAGGTCAGTGATTTAGATTAGGCATTTGTCCTGATATCTATCAGTGTGAAGTTTGAAATGTGTCTATCATTTTGAATTTAACTGGTGCTAATTTCCAATATAGGTTGCGCGACAGTAATTATTTATAGCTTGACCAATGTACAATGTACAATCAACTATCTTTGGATGATAATCTATCAGTATTTCTTTTAAACTTACTGAAGTAAAATTATCACCATCTTTTGAAAAAGCATCAATTTTCCAGCCTGAGTCAATTATTTTACTTTGGTTCATTTGAAATTTATATTCCGTTTCAATTAATTGACGATGTTTTACAGTATTGAAAAAAGCTGCAATGTATAAATATTCAGATAAATTTATTAGATCGTTTATTCTATCGATTAACTTATTTAAATATTGTTGTTGCCATTGAATATTGTTTTGATTTTTCAAGTGTTCGAGTTTGTCTACAACTTTATTTATATTTATCTGTTTTTCTTTAATCGTTAAGCTTTTAGGTTTCAATATTAGATAGTAAATTATGTGAGAGCAAACATCAGCTAATGAATGCAAATTAAAAGCCAAAGATTCTATATATATCTCTGTCTGAATTTTAATCTTGTAAATTTTATTTGTATTACCCAATGGAATATCTTCTTTTGACAACTTATTAAATATAAAAGAAATACGTTCAATTTCTTTTCTGATAGATTTAACATAAATCTCAGCATCTTTAAGTATTAGTGGCGAACAGTAATTACGTATCTCTTCAGTTTTCCAAGTAGTTGAATACATATTTCTTTAAATGAATAAAATAAATTTTACTGATTCCCAACAAATAGACGCAATATTTCAAGAAGCGATAGATAAAGCGATCGCCAAACATAAAGAACGGGGTGAATCTATTGCGATCGCAGATAAAAATGGCAAAGTTCTTATTATTGCAGCAGAAGACATCGATCGCCTTCAATTACAGAAGATCCAGAAGTAAAGAATCTGGAATAGTTTTTAAATCAAATCTTTAATCATAGAAACAGTGTTGGGAAGCTCTTGTTTCTGAAGTCTCATTAAATACTCTTCAAAGGAACAGGGTGGCTTCTTGCGTCTTTGATGACATTTCTCTACTGCCTCAATTACCTGCACTGGATGAAGATCGATTAGATTTGTAATAAAGGTATCCTGATGCTGTGCCTCTACATCGTATTTATCTAGTTCTGATTTGGGAAAATCTTTTAGGTTAGTGGTAACAATTACTTCGGCTTTGGCTTTAATGGCTGCTGCCAGAACATGACGGTCATTAGCATCTGGCAGTTTTAAACTATCGATTAACCACTGATAATCAGTAACTAGACAATCGCGGACATTTTCGTTCATCAAATCTCTAAGACAGTGAAGCTTAACAAGAGTCAACTGGGGTTTATTCTTGTTAAGATTTCTAATCCATTCATCATGAATTTCTTCTGTCCACCTTGCTCGATAGAGATCTCTGACAGCCAGTTCCATCAATAAATCCCTAAGAGTATTGGGATAGAGAACGCAGGCATCATAAACTACCGTGAAATTGGGAATCATTATTTAATCGTCTTCGTATAGATCCAATTCCTCAGTCAAAGCGGTAAGTTCATCTAATGACTGGCTGCGCTTTGCGTCAATTTCAGCTTTATATTCGTATAAATCCTTGGCTAATATTCGTCTGTGCTTGCCTACTTTGCGATGGGGTATTGCTTCAGATTCCAGCAGCTTTATCAAATATGGTCGAGAAACATTTAACAAGTTTGCTGCTTGTTGGGTGCTTAACTCAGCCTGAACTGGAACTATAGTAACTGCATTACCTTGAGATATTTGAGACAGAATATCAATTAAAAGCTCATAGGCTACAGAAGGAATCATCAACGATTCTTCTTTTCCGCTTTCCGATTCAACTGTGATTTTTTGAGTATGGCTATGAGAATTGGTTAGGGAGGCTAAGACACGACTACCTTCTGTAGATAGTTCTATATCTGCTTCCGTTGGTATGGGTGTTTTTCTTTGTCTATCTAGTACTGCCATGATAATTAAATTGGTCTAAATGACTGATTATTAAATCAATCGAGTTTTGTTCTATCAGTTTATAGTCTATGTGAAATAAACGCAACGAAGTTTTTTAAGCGTTCTACAGAGATAATTTTGTTTGCTCGTAAACAACTTTCTCTTTAATTTCATCCATTGATAACCAGAGAGAAGTTAGGGTTTTGTGTTCGTTGGTGTTTTTGGGCATTACTTTGAATGCTATTTCGATAGTTTTCATCAGCATCTCTTGATTAATTAATCCTGTCTGCTTTAAGAAGTTTCTGACTAACTGTGGGTTTTGTTCCTCTTCGTATATAGCCATAATTGCGTGTAAGCCATCGATTAGATAAGCAGGGTTAAAATTATGCGTGTCAACGGTAAAGGCTCGTTTTTTATGTCTCTGTTTGGGAGTGAGGATGGTACAGCTACCGCTTTTGGAAGCAAGCAGCTTATAGACTTTGGCTAAATCGTTAACGTCAAAACCACCAACGGCTAGGGCTAACTGTCTGGCTTCATCGAATGGGAATTCACGGGCTTTGAAGGCATCCCAGGCTAACAGATACCATTGAGTCAGAGGATCGAAACCTGCGGTGTCGGTTTGTACCAGCTTGCGGAAACGATAGTTTGCTATGGCTTTTCTGGCTTCGGCAAAAGCAACTTCGGGGCGTACTTCTGCACCGCTACTGTCTAAGATGGGATAAGAACGAGAGAAGACATTTAAAGCCGAACCAAATGCACTGAGATACAAGTCAATACCTGTAATATCATTCTCTTCAAATTCAGGGGCGCGTTGTTCGACGAGGTTAGCCACTTCAGGGCGCAAGTCATCCCACCAGGCTTGTTCGGCATCAGGATCGCGTTTGCGACAGACTAACAGTACGGTACTAGAAACAGAGTTTTTCTTAGCTTGGTGTAAATTCTGCGGGTTTTCGGTACTGACAGCCCAAGATGCCGTAATCTCAAAGCCAGCATCAATCAGGGATTTAGTCAGCACATCCCACGCCCCAGACTCTTTATGGTTAAACTGTACCGTCATTACTCCGTCATCCCTTAACACGCGATAGTATTCGCTAAAGGCTAGCTGCATCTTTGCTTCATAGTCTTGTTTAGCTAGTTCTTCTGGAGATGTACCCATGTTACGGAAGCGAGAAGGATTAGCAACCGCTTCTCGATCTTTATCTGTAAGTTCCGACCAAAATAAATCGGGAAATACATCCCCTAACGTGCGTTTTTGCCAAACATAGAAAAAGTCTGATAAATCTGCATAAGGAACTGTTCCATAGTAAGGAGGATCGGTAACTATTGAATCTACTGAGTTGTCAGGAATGTGGAAAAGGCTATCGGCTGATGCTGCATCTATTTGGATGGATTTAAAGTCGAATTGTTCTAATCCAGGTATACTCGATGAATTAGATTTAGTTCCAAAATAGAAACAAAGTTCGGAAAGTTCACCAGCAACTGTTTTAGAGCAGGACTTCCATAATCTTTCATTACCAGCATTTTCTGGATAACTCCACATCAAATTTAATGAATGCTGTGCAGATGCTCTAGCAATATTGGTTCTAGAAGAATCATAATTACTCAGACGTGAATTCTTATCAATACATCTATCTAAAACTAAGGCTAAGTAAGTCGCTATGGCTTCTGCTTTTTCTGGTTCGTATTCAAACTCTGACTTTGATTTTGCTTCGTTGATAATTTCTACATAAGTGATGAGTGTCAAAAGCTGACGGATATTAAAGCATTGCGACCATTCTATAATTCCATAATTACGAATCATTGAATATTGTGGATTAATTGGTGTAGCTTCATGGCTTATTAAGTTGAGACATTCCCACTCGCTAAATTTCTCAGCTATTTCTTTTTCAGCTAAAGTAACACCCCGTAAATCAATTGCAGAAGGAATCCTAAATTTCAAACTACTTTTACCTTCTTTATAGGCAACTGCATACAATTGATGACCTAATTTACTTTCTTGACTTGGCGAACAAATATAATCATTTTCGATCACATCGTTACAATTTGAACATTTGCCAACACCTCTACTAATAGTAGTTGTGGTACTGGGATCGTATTCACCATCATCAGTTTCTATCGTTGTTCCCTTGCCTTTTTTGCCTACAACTAATTCAAAATCAATACGCTTGTTTTCAGGATTTGGAATAGGTTTTACTGCACACCATTTACCTTTCTTCGCTGCACCTGGAGAACGATCTACCCACCAATTAGGACTAAGAGGAACAACCGACTCACAATGAGGACAAACAACCGTATGCGCCCAAAGATAATTCTGTACCTTCTCTCCCTCTTTAGAAGGAAAAAACTCGGCTAACCTTTTCTCTGCTTCATCGCCAACAAACTTGACCCATTTATCAATATCCTGCTGTAAATCCACCCCAAACTTGAGGGGATATTCCATTGCTGCTTTCATCGTCACCACAGCCACAGGATTTAAGTCAGAAGCCAGGACATTTAAACCATATCTGGCAGCTTCAAAAGGGATACTTCCACCACCAGCAAAGGCATCTAAAACTACAGGCTTTCTTTTGCCCCAAACCTTGTCGCAATACTCTTCTAATTTCTCAATAATCCTACTGGTAGGAGGAGTTTTATATAATTTAATTGCCTCTTTTTTCTTAACTAAAATACCGTCTTTTTCTGGATGCAAACCTAACAAGTATTCAAACTCTTCCATTGAAATATCTGCGGGCAAAAGAGAAGCTAAAACCGAAGCGCGAGAAAAGGATAACGGCTTGCGGGAATACCAACGATGTAAACCCTTAAAAGGATTTCCCCCATGTTCGTAATACACCTGCTGATTGAGAAGTTTTACAGGCATGATTTTCTCAATGAACACCTGGGGACGTTGGGATTTAGTCATAAGTAATATAAAAAGTATTATTATTTATATAGAGATTACATAAGCTCCTATGATTAATAATTCCCAGAAACAACGGATATCAATCACCGTAGATTCACAGTTACTCGAAGAAGTAGACCAAATGACTAAAAACCGTTCGGCTGCGGTGGAAGAGGGTTTACGTCTGTGGCGCAAACAACAAATCGAGGAACAGTTACGAAACTTCTATCAAAATCGTTCTCAAGCTGATATTGAATTTGAAAAAGAATGGGTAGAGGAAACGCAGGAACAAGCGATCGCAGCTTGGGAGGAATTTCCTTGGGAAGAATCCAAATAAAATATGAGTAGTGAAGACTTTCCCCGTCAAAGACAGGTTTATTTATCTAAAGCGTTAAAACAGTCTGGAGATACCAAAAAACGTCCTGTAGTAGTGGTGTCAATCAATATCCGCAATCAGTATAGTTCTACTGTATTAGTTGTTCCTTTTTCTAGTGATACTTCCGATGCAGCTAATCCTAGCCGTGTCCTGATTAAAAAAGGTGAAGGAGGGCTAAATGCCAAATCAGTAGCGATGTGCGATGTAATGACTAATATTGAGAAACGCTATCTCGAACGTGGACCTTATGGAGAAATAACCTCTGAATCATTTTCCCGTATTCAACGAGCGATTCAAATTGCGATCGGTATTTATTAATTCAGCAACCAATTAGTAAAGGAGATAAAAAATATGACTACTACTATAGAATTACCCAGCGGTAAGATTATCGATCTGAATCGCTTTGTGGCTTTAGTACCTGATGAGAAGACAGAAAACCAGGAATATCATTTAATTTTAGAAGGCTGTGAAAAAGCGATCGCTTTAGATTCCCAAGAAGCAACATCAGTTAAGGAACATCTCAAAGTGAAGTCAAATCAAAACGGTAACGGTGTGTGGGATAGAGAAGAGCAATTACGCAAAAATCAACCTGCGATCGAGTTGCTCAAAAAACGGATTGCCAGAAATCAGCTTATGAGTGAAGAGGAATCTAATCAGAGGTCAGAATTCTTGACTGATTTCCAAAAAACAGTTGACGAGCAAAGAGTTTCAGAACGAAAATTATATACTCCAGAATGATTATTTTTATTGATACTGGTATTCTAGGCTTGCTGGCGAATCCCAACAAAAAAGGCGAGGCTGCTGACTGCGAACAATGGCTTTTAGGTCTTCTATCAAAAGGCGTATCTGTTTTAACTTCAGATATTTGTGACTATGAAGTTAGAAGAAATTTAATATTGGAATCTTTGAGAAAGCCTAATATCAATAGTATTGATAGTTTAGATGAACTTAAAGACTTAATAGCTTTTTTGCCTATAAGCAACGAGGTAATGATGAAGGCTGCTAACCTTTGGGCGGAAGCACGTATACAGGGAATACCGACGGCTGACGATAAAAGCCTTGATGCCGATATAATCATCTGCGCTCAGTACAAGATACTAGAACAAGAATATCCAGGTAGATATATCGTTATTGCTACCACCAATGTTAAACATCTAAGTCGCTTCACTGAAGCAAAAGAATGGCAGAAAATAGAGTTTTAATTTCAATCTCCAAACAAAACCCTCAAAGCTTTCAAAGCATTACTTCTTCTGCCATTGGCAATCATAGCAAACCAATAATGAGCCTCTTCATTACTCATCGCTGAAATTCCCGTAGCAATCTTATTTATTTTCTCTGGTTGAGAAAGAGGTTGTAGAACCTGAAACATAATTGCTGTTTGAACTCCCGATTCTTCCGATAAAGTATAGGAGCTTTGTCTTTTTGAAGAAAGAGTTTGCGGATCGTAGTTATTGGTTTTTAGTACCTGATAAATACTTTGCTTGACTAGATTCAAAGTACTACCTTTAAGACAACCAATCTTCTCCGCAGCAGGACGCTTTTTCTCTCCCGCTTTCTTATAAGCACATTGGTAAAGTTCTAAGGCAAAATTATTATTGTCGGTAGAGATGACTCGTAATTGAAATTCTTGCATTAGTATTCAACCTCCGCATTAAGGCTTATTCTTTCTACAGGATTACGACTAAGATGCTGCTGAATAGTCTTAAGTTCCGAACCTTCTACCGCAATAGGTTCATCGCCAAAATTGATAATCAGTTTTAGGTTTACATTCGCTTGAGTTGCTGGATTGTTTAGTAAACTATGAATAGTGCTGAAGAAACTTTGAAATCCTTTGACTTTCCCCTGATATTCCAGTTTCACAAACTGATCGTTGCCAGTTTGTAGCATTGCAGTTTGTTCGATACTGATTGGAAATTTTCCAAGTAAATGAATTGTGGTACCTAGCTTACGGTAATCAATTACTTGGTCTACCGACATTTCTAAGGACTTAATTGTCTTGATTTTGCGATCGCTAATTAGATCGGCTAGATCGTTAAAAACTTTGTTAATCGTCCCGTCTAGTTCGATAGTGGGTGATTTATGTTCAAAAATGCTCCCAGTCGTTCCGTTGCTGTCACTCGGATCGTAAGTTCCCCTACTTGCTTTTGCCCTGCCAGGTTGAGCGATAATAGCTCTGGTTTCTTGCTCTGCGGTTTCTCCATTACCGTAGTCGGCAATTACTCGAAAAACAGTTGTTTCCGTGATTTTGGCGACCTGCTCATCCGAAGGACGAAACTCATCTGAAATTAGCTCTGAACCATTGTAGAGACTAACTTTTAATGCGCCTTTAGCTCGCCAACGCACTCGAACAGGATTCTCTTTACTTTCCCCTGCATAAGCCATTACCTGAGCATTGAGTTCGATGATTCTTGGTTCGGATGGTTGCAGAATTCCTCGACGATACAAAACCATGCGATCGGAAAACTCAATAGTCTCTGGTATTGAAGTGCGAGCATCTTGCTCGCTTTTAATGTAAACCTTGTCTCCAACCTTCATATCCCACTGACCATCTCGTAAGCCATTGCGGATAGTTTCCCGTAAAGTGTTCAATTCTCCTGGTAGCAGAATATTAAGCCTTACATCTTTGGCGAAAGCATCTCTTAAAGCCTTAGTTGACCAATTCTCTAATCCTTTCGACCAAACCTTTTGCAGAATATAGGCTGGGGCAAATGGCTGACTAGCTTTATCTCCCGATCTAACTTTTTCGCAGTCTTTAAGAGCCTTGAGAATGACATCTTGTTGATTGTTCTTGCCCTTAACCGTACTGGAATCTTGAGCAGGTAAAGTATAGTGCATCAATCCATTGGGGGCTTTGACCTCATCTTTAGCTGGATAAAACAGATGACGATAGGCATTAGTTAGAGAAATTCTTACTTCTAAGTCTTTTGCGCCCTTTCTCTCTTTAAGCTGTTTCTGCTGAGTTTCAGATAAATCTTCTAACCGTGTCTGACTCCCCAAGATATTTTGAATCGCCTGATATTCTCTGGCATTATCTATAGCTCGGTCTAATTCCTGTTGATTAGCCACCAAAAATAAAAGACGATTACGATAAAGTCTAAATTTCCCTGACTCTCCAGTATTCTCAAAAATCTGCTGTACCAAATCTGGCGGACTATCAGTAGAAGATTTAACCGTAGCTTCGTTAAAGTCAATTAGGCACAAAGCAATCTCATCAGGAATATCATCCACGTCTCCAGAACTTTCGGGAGCAAATACAGGAGTGAAAATTTTCTTGGCAAAGATACTATCTCGACGACTTCTGAGATAATCCTTTGCCTCTGTACGTCCTACCTGTTCTTTTTCTTCGGTAACAATTTTATTGATGGAAGGTTCTTCTTTAAACCTAGCAAGAGTAGTAATCGGGTCATTATCTAAATACCAAGCCACTTGAGACAATTTATCTAGTGCTTGGTCGATAAAGCTTGCTTCTAAACCAGGAGTCAAAAGGGATAAATTCAACTCTGTTCGACGAATTCCTGACGAAGTACCTTGAGTTAAGGAATTTAAAAATATTGTCCGCGCTACCCAACTAGAAAACGGTGGTTTATCTGCTGCTTGCCATTGACGATCGTGAACTTGAGCATAAGCCTGTTTGCCACTGGGGTTATAAATATCAGCACCAATGGGCGATCGCATTAAAGGACGCTGTAAACGAGAAGTTAAATCGTCGGTTATCTGCTTCTCTTTGCCTACAGGAATATGGTGCGGGTGAATGATAGGCGTGTTTTCCGTCTGATTCCTCCAGAGATGCTGAACCACCTGGGCTAGTAATCTTAATGCACCTCTAGTTCTCTGGAACTCTGGTATGGAAGCAATTTTTTTGGTTAAAAGATTAAATAGTTCGGGATGAAAAGGGTAGCTTTGGGCGATCGCCTGAGAATAACTGGCATCTTTACAACCATCAGGAAGGTTAACCCGACTACCACGATAAACATTCAAATATTCTGATGCAGCTTTTGATGCAGCTTGAGCATCTACACTTTTAAACAGCCTTTGTTTGACAATATTGTAGACTTCAACATCAGTAGAAGGACTCAATACCCTCTCTTGTCTAGCAGAAGCACGAATCAACTCTTGCAATTCTGTTGTCTCATCAGCAAAAGTATCGGAAGCTGAAGCCAAAGAATAAACAAAAACTAAGTTATTACCAGCCCCTGCTAAATCCATCAGAGAAAAAAGAAACGCTACTACCTGTTCTGCAAGATCGCTTCTACCAATCTGTTTTGCCTTCGCAGCACGGAGATATCTGGCAATTTCATCTAAGATAATTACCGTTGGTTCGCCATTCAACAACCTTTCTAAAACGTCTGTCCCAGGACTGATTCCACTGCGATCGCTCCCCTGTAACAAACGATACCCTTCAACTCCCCCAACCTGGTAAGCAATCTCACCCCAGAGGGTTTTAGTTACGATGCCATTACGATGATGTATCCCATTTTCAGGATCTAAATCTCGCCCATCAACTGCTGCTACCTGTACAGTGCGATCGGGAATTAAACCGAGTTCGGCAAACCTTTCTAAGCCTTGAATTCTGTTTCCTTCTTTACAGATATGCCATAAAGCAATCTCATCGTGAGTTTTACCACCACCAAAACTAGTTTCTAGTCTAATTACAGGTGAACCTGATGACTTGCCAGTTAGCCTACTAAAAACCTCTCTAATCAGAGTTTTAATACCATCTGTAGCAAAGGTATTAGCAAAGAAACTTTCGCTATTCTGATATATCTGAGGAGCTTTTCCTTCTACTACCGATCGTAGTTTAGCTGCGAAAAGATCTACAGAAAGTTCTCCTGCTAGTATTTCCTCTCTAGGAATACAGGTTTTAAAAATTGAAGGCAACATATACAAGTGTATTAAAATAGGAACTTGTTTTTATAATGCCCATTTCCTTACCGCGATCTTTGTATGCTACAAAAACTGTAATTCCTCTTCTAACATCGATGAGGATATCTGTATCAACTAATAGCTTCTGTTTCACTTAACTCGTCCATTCTTACTGTCTTACCTGACGTACCCACTGACTACTATCCTCCATATCCTCTCGCTCTTTCCACATACCCACAAAGGGTTCTTCTTGTAGGTTAGATTGATCTATTTCCGTAGATAAATTTTGAACGTGCAGCTTGTGTTCGAGATTTATTCTCTCCTCTGTAGTTAAGGAATTGATTATCTGTACTAGAGAATCAATCAATTTTGTGTTCATCTTTATTTCTCGCTTATCAAAGCTTACTTAATTCCTATTATTTATTATAAAAATTATAAGTAGGGATATTTAGAATAGCTCGGGTATTCCTTAAGGCAAAATAGTTTTTCTTGGATAATTTTTGTAACTTTTGTAGTTTGGCAAATTGTTGTGCAGGAATTCGTCATATTATTTTCTACTCAAATTGGTGTAAAGATGGTGTAATGTCATGTCAAATCACCTAAAAGCATTGTGGTTAAGGTATTCTTTAGAGGACTGAAAATCCTCGTGTCGGCAGTTCAAGTCTGCCTCCCGGCATTTTAGATTTAGTAATAAACTCAGTATCCTACAAGGGTTTTAAGGGTTAGCTAAAATATATAAGTAGCTCCAAGTAATTCATTTTTTGGGACATTTTTTGGTGAGTTTGAGTAAAAATTGGGTGTAATTTTTATTAGAGTAAAAATGTAATTACACCAACCCCTGTGATGCAATCGAAGACTTATCCCCACAAATCAGCGAAAGGATCGGTAGTCGTTTTTATTTCCCATAATCGACTTCAATTACGCTTTCGCTTTGGTGGTAAGCGTCGCTATATTTCTTTGGGACTATCCGATACAAGGAACTAATGAGTATGCTGACATTTTGACGTGCTTAAAAAAGATAGTTACTATCAGCCCAGATTTAGGCGATCGCAATTTTGGGAAATGCGATCCTGTTAGATACAAATACTGTTTAAAACTAAGGAAGGCTTTAGAAACGGATAGGGAATAGTACGATCTTTATTCTTATTATCAATCTCTACTTCTATTTGATTCAAATCTTGTTTGAATTTGGCAACTATCGGTTCAATGTCTGTACCTTTAACCGTATTTTCAAACTCTTCGTCATAATAACCCAGGCGATCGTAATGATAAGTTGAAAGGTTATACATCGTCAGTAATTGAGTCGCTGTTTGTTTTAGAGGAGGTAAAAGTTGTAGCAGATCTCGTTCCTCTTTAAATTGATCTTCTGCTCCAGTAATTTCTTGATAAGCAGCTAGAGGCATATTAGGTATAAAACCAATATATTCATATTGGGGAAAATTCACCGCCGAATGTTGAGGACCACAAATAAAAATAATAGTGGTAATAATTTCGATTAGTTCCTCAATATCACTAATTTTTTCGGGCATTTTGGCAACTTTTCCACCATCGGCAGATGCTAATTCTGCTGCCCATTGTTGTAATTCTCGATCGCTTTGAATATCCTCAGGTTTGGGATAAAAGATCTTAAGATAACCAGTTACAAAATCCTCGATCGCATTCCAAAGCATTAAACCATCATCGCGGTAGGGATAGTGGGGTAATTTGTAATTATCTCGATCGTCTTTTTCATCCATACCACGATTTTTGAGCTCCGTGGGAAAGGCAAAATCTTTAATATTCCAACTAACACAAGCATTTTTAACAATTCGTAGAGATTCTGGCAATGTTCCTGCAAGTGCTGCTTCTACAAAACCACCTGGATTAATCAACTCTCTGCGAGCCATATCATTAATCGCTATCATAAAGCGAAAGTGTTGGCGCAAAAGCAATCCTAAAGGATGATTTTTAGCTAATTGTCTGGCAGTACTGACCGCAAAAGGTTCCATTACAAGATGCGTACGCCCTAAATGAGTACTCATTTCATGATGATTGGCATCAGCAATTTGCACGCAAAGTTTGGCAGCTGTCCAGTGCAAATCTTTGTCCCTGGGTATCAAGATTTTCCATTTTTTATCCGCAGTATTTAACTCGATCGCAATAGCAATGGGGACTAATTCACCGCGATCTTTAATGCCATCTTTACGCCACCAGAAAAAAGCGATTGGTTTTGGTAAATACTTACGTCCTTTTTCGTAAGTTCCACCTTCAACAAAAGACAAACTTTCTGTATAGTCGGCAACGAAGATATGTCCTCGTTGAATTTCTGCTTGCAAATTAGTTGCGCTGGAGCTGAATAAAACTTGAGTTTCTTGACCTAAATCTTGTAAAGAAATATCAACACCAGCAGGCATTTCGGTAAATTTTTTAATGACCAAGGGATTAACCCCAGACAATCTTTGTTCGGCAAAAGCACGATCTGTTTGATAAATGTTGGCAACACCAGGTTTTCGGATAATCTTATAAAAATTTTCGTAATCTCCTAATGTTTCCAAAGGGTCAAGAAAAGGACGTGGTTCGACTGCTAACATATTGATTGATATCGCTGATAGCTGGAATTCTCTATCGGCAAGATAAGCAGTTGAAAAGCCTTCTTGAACAGGAACTTCTTTAAATAAACTTAGACCTTCTACGTATTCATGAGTAAACTCATATTCCTGTTGTTGAAATTTTAAGTATTGAGTGCGTTGTGCTAATTCGTCTTCGCTTAATGCGGGAGAAAAAATAGCCATTTTTTCTCCGACATTTGTTTTTGACTTATTCTTCATTATTCAATTACTTCTTATTAATCCTAAAAATAACGGTATGATCCTACGAAGGGTTAAGGGACTGTGTGCCGAACCTGCGTCCGCACCTTGTAAGCCCCGTCCTCCGATAGGGAACGTGCACCAAGACTTTATGTAATATCCAATCATGATGTCATCGGGTAGAACCTAACCCTAGTTATCATTTCACCTTCTAGCGTAATTGCTAGATTAATTGCCCTTCGGGAGCGGAGCGTTCCCATATCGAGGAAACTTCGACGAGGTCTTCGCTCTACTTGCTACTTGCTACTTAAGCGCAGCGGTACTAAGTAGTCTTGAGAAAATCTTCATCTTCAAAGCTAGGGTTGGGGTAGCTGTAAAAACCTTGTCCTGATTCTACGCCAAGATGCCCTTTATCAATAAATTCAGATTGAATGTACTCTGCTGCATCAAGAGCTTTTTGGTCATTCTTAGTTTCTCCCCATGACTTCAGTACGTGATAGTTAACATTCATACCCGTCATATCTATCATCTGACATGGACCAATGTCAGATTTATTACAAATGCGCCATACTTTGTCGATACTTTCGTGATCTGCCACGCCTCTGCGCACCAAATCTACGGTTGCCAAACCAAATGGAATCAGCAAAGAATTTAATATGTAGCCAGGCTGTTCTTTTTTGACTGCAATAGGAACAAGCCCCATCTTCTCTGCGTATTCAAGCATAATATCGTAATATTTATCTTCCGTTTTCGATTGGGCCATCACCTCACCAATATTTGCATCCCAGACAGGAACACAGAAATGCAAGGTAAGAAATTTCTCTGGTCTGTCTACAAATTGAACCATATCGCTAGGAAGAAGCGAAGACGTATTGGTCGTAAAAATTGTTTTCTCTGGCGAGTATTTGGAAGCATCTTCCCAAAATTTTTGTTTGATCTCTAAATCTTCTGGCACTTGTTCAATAATCAGGTCGGCATCTTTTGCTGCTTCTTCCAGATTAGTTGTATAACTCAAATGCTGTTTTGCTTGATTTACTCTTCCTTCAGATGCACCGCGTTTATCGATAAATTCTTTGCTGTATGTCTCGTGAAATTTTTTGCATCGCTCAATGCCTTTGTCAAATGCATCATAAACGGTGACATTAAAGTCGTGCCATGCGGTTTGCCACGCTACCTGCGATCCCATAACACCGCCACCTGCGACTACTACATTTTTGATTTCCATAACTGACTCCAAAACTTGTTTGTTAATGATTTAGGTGATTTGAATATGTATTGCACGGTACGTATATAGCAGTCCTAAATCATTCCTGAAAAAATAGTTAACTTAACTTCTGCCTTCTGACGATAACTTACAGCCGTTTTCAGTTGAATAGACTCCGTTGAAGATTAACTAGTTTGTAGCTATTAGCTGTTAGCTATTAGATACCCGCTTTTCTAAAATTTAATTACCGTGGTCTACTCATATGAAAAGCGCAGTATGTTCACAAGTCAAATAGGATTGCTATATTACTCTTTAGTTAAGTGCAGTACCAGCTTGAATAACACTCCCTATTTAGGCGCAACCAGATCAACAATTCCTTCAACTGCTGATTTATCAGGCACAGCCAAAAAATCGTCAGCTTCAAAAGCAGGATCGGGATATTTGTAAAACCCTTCTCCATCAAGTAATCCAGTTTTGCCTTGATCGAGATATTGAGTTTTCAGATATTTGGCATTTTCTGACATTTGCTCATTATTTTTCTCTTTTCCCCAATTTTCTAAAATATTAGCCATCGTTTGAATACCGATGACATCGAAAATACCAAATGGCCCTAATTTACAGCCCTGGTTGGCTATCAAATAAGTTCTATCTACATCCTCCGGCGTTCCTACACCTTGTGTTACCAGCGTTAGTGCCTCGTTTAACATGAAATCAAGCCACGAATTTAAAATATATCCACTCTGTTCTTTTCGTACGGGAATTGGTACTTGCCCAATATCAATGGCATATTCAGTCGCTGCTGCGAGTGTTTCACGGGACGACTGTGGTTGTGCCATAATTTCAACTAGATTAAGTTTCCAGATCAAATTGGCAAAATGCATGGCACAAAATTTATCAGGTCGTCCTGTATGTTGAACAAAACTGCTTGGTAAAAGCGATGAGGAGTTTGTGGCAAGGATAGTATGCTCTGGCAATAGTGGTGCAAGATCTTTATATACGCTCTCTTTAATCTTGAGAACTTCGGGTACTGCTTCAATGACGAGGTCGACATTCTTGGTGGCAACTTCTAAATCAGTTGTAAACATTAATCGTTTTTTTGTTGCCTCTATGTCTTTAGCACTGGCATTCATTTCATCAGAGTAAATTTTCGCATATCTCTCATGGGCTTTTTTGCATTTGGCGAGGGGCTCTTCTTCAATATCTCTCACGGTTACGTTTTTACCGTGATATGCACTATGCCAGGCAATTTGACCGCCCAACACACCTGAACCCAATACCAGTACATTTTGAATCACCATAAAATTTCCTCCGAACAATTTCAACTCTGAACTACGAACTAAAAACTCAAGGGGAAGTAGTCTGAGGCTTCCTCAGACCTTTATACGCCCCGCCGAACTAGAGCGAAGCGACTTTGACATATATTTCTCGCCTTAAGGAGAATTAACTCACTCTGATGGGCGGACGGACGACTGAACCGAACAGATCCGACAGCCAAATCGCAACAGCTTTCAGCAAGCCATACAACTCTATCTGATGCCGACGGTAGAGCAACTCATGGGTAAACCGAGCGAACGATCCCCTGATGACCGATTTGCTTAATATCTTGCCATTGGTGAATGACCCGTAGGCGTTTTTTTGCCCGAGGGTAACTATCCTGCCTGCTGACTTAAACTTAAAAGTTCGTAGCGGATCTTCGTTACCGCGCAAACGCGACAGTTGAGCCGCTAGATGCAATGCTTGCTTGCGAGCTACCTCAGCCGTCGGTGGCAAGGGACGCTCCGCTCCTTCAGGCTTATAGCTGGAGCAGTCGCCAATGGCAAAAATGCGCTCGTCATCAACTGACTGAAGTGTCGGTCCAACGATTATCTGCCCACCTCTGGACTTCTCTAGTCCCTCGATTTCAGCAACCGCATCCCGTGCTGCTATACCAGCTGACCACACCGCGATCGTCGTGTCAATGCGATCGCCGTTTTTGAGTTTAAGACCGTCCGCGTCAGCTTCAACCACCATAGAGTCCACCAAGATTTTAACTCCCTGCTGCTGCAAATCTTTTTTCACTGCATCGACAACAGGCTGATCCACACCCTTGAGTATTTCTGGACCAGCCTCTATTAGTGTTGTCTCCATGAGAGATCTGATGTCGTACTCCGAGTAGGTGGAGGCAAGCTCGGCAACCTCGATAATCTCCGCTATTAGCTCCACACCAGTTGACCCACCCCCAACCACAGCCACGTGGAAGGGTTTTCCAAAGGACGCTGTTCGGACAATCTGGTTAAAAATTCTGTTGTTGAAGGCTTCCGCTGAGGGCAGGTCGTCAACAAACCAGCAGTGTTCAGCAACGCCAGGTGTCCCGAAATCTTGCGCTTTACTGCCCAACGCTAGAACGAGGTAGTCGTACGGAACTGTCCGTTCGGGAACCAATTCACGACCTTCATCGTCTTTGATTGAGCCGACTCGAACCGTCTGCGCCTGGCGATCAACCCCCACAAGCGGTCCAGGGACAAAGCCAAAGCCGTTTTTTGCCCCGTGTTGCAGAAACGGAATCTGCTGATACTTTGAGCTAATAGAGCCAGCTGCAAAGGCAGGGATCATCGGCTTCCAAATATGTACGGTACTCTGGTCAATCAGCGTTACGGAAACCTGTTCGTAGCGTGAAAGTTGTCGACCAGCCTTCGATGCTAGGAGAAGACCAGCGATCCCCCCTCCGACAATAACGACTGAGGTTTGAGCTTTAGTATTATTGTTCATTGCATTACTCACATACTTCTATTCGTTTGTTCGAGCTGATATTCGTATTTGACTCTTGAGCGATGTATTAAACTATCAGAAACCCTGATTGACTGACAAAAGATTATCAGTACACATCTGAATTACTTGCCAGTCCAAAAATTGGATCGGTTTCAGTAACAATTTTTGTCGGAAACAAGTTTGTTGAGTTGTGCTACCCCTAACCTAAGCTAGGAAATATCAGCTGTTTTAGCAGTTGTCAGTCAACCAGCCAGAAACCTCCTGGCAGGGATTAGCCTCTGTGGAAAACCAAGTCGTCATCAAGGACGACTCGTGGCGCAGCTGGGATTTTTTGGCGATCGCTCGATGGATTTTCTTCAAAAACAAGACCTTCTCGATGCACCGTTTTGAGTAGTAGCTTGACAGCGTCGATCGTCAGTAGCTCACCAGGACAGCGCCGATAGCCGAATCCAAAGGAGCCATAGCCGGCTGTATCGCACACTGGTGCGGGGGTGCCGTCGGTGATACCGTAAACCGTACCGAAGACGCTCTCGGTTAACTCGGTGTCGCGACCGTCTTTTACCTTCATCGGCGCAGCATGGAACGGGCATTTATTAAGCCCCAGCCCTGCTAGCTTTGATTCGTCGTTCTCGTGGCTGGTCGCTGCTTGCTTGTATCGGTCGGGGTTAAAGGCATCGGGATCGGACCAGTGCTTCTCGTCACGATTGACCTGTGGATGCGGGTGGGAAATGGCATTGTAGCCAGAGGTGAGCAACCGTTGCTGACTCTGCAATGTGGAATAGCTGCCACCGTTAGGAGCGATGACTCGCATGAGTTCCATAGCGAAGCGGTCGAGCGGGCTGAAAGCACCCCCATCCTTCGCGTCTGGATCCTCCCCGCTCATCATCTTGTCAAAGCTTTCGCGGATTGCTTGGTCGCCCCGATCCTTGCTTAACCGAAGTAAAACTTGGTAGAACAAATTACCCCACTGGCTAAGCGCCAGGAAATTGTGGAAGCACTCAAAGACAATATCCTTACGTCGGAAGTTCTCCCCTAGCTCGCCATTCTTAACCCAGTAGTGGACAAAAGTTCCCTCGAATCCTTCGACCTTCTCGTCCATAATGTCTTGCACGCGCTCGTCAAGCCACTCTTTCAGGGGAGCGCGAAGTTCGCGGACTTTCATATAGTTTTCACAGACGATGTCACTGGTCGGATACCAGTAACCAAGTACAGTATTAAAGCTGTAACCGAACTGGCGCACCTCATCAGGCACGTCCTCGCCTGTTGCTGCTACATGGAGATCCCAATACATATCTGGATAATTTTCAAGATACCGCGACATGAGTGGCTTACCTTCTGCTTCGGGTGCCAAGAGTGTGTCGAAGAATCGCTGGAGCTTGTCCGCGTAGTACTTGTCGCACAAGTCACGGGTCATCGCCGAGTAGTAAATTTTCTTACGTGCATTGTTTTCACCACGGTTTTCGTAGCCTTGTATGAAGACTGTCGCGCCGTCTTCCTCCAGACTTGGCGTCCACGAGTCATAGAGCATCCCCCAGACGTGTGGGTTAACAGCTGCTTCCTTGCTGTAAGCCAGATCGATCATCGGTAGCATCAGCGGTTCTCCCACCGCGATATTATTCACGAAGTGAGGCTTAACTGCACCCTCTACGTAGTCTGCGGGAAAGTTGGGTGGCATCAGACCTTTGGCGAGATCTTTTTCATTACTTGGAGGTTCAATCATAATTCTTCTGCTAAAAAGTGTTAAACAATGTAATAGCAATACAATTAGTCTTCTTTGGTCGAGTAGTGTTGCCGAGCAATGAAGAGAATGTAATAGCAATATAATTAGTCTTCTTTAGTCAGGTAGAGTCGCCGACCAATAAAGAGTAGGATTTTTCTGAAAAGAATGAAGAGAATGTAATAGCAATACACTAGTCTCCCCTAGTCAGGTAGAGTCGCCGACCAAAGAAGAGTAGGATTTTTCTGAAAAGCAGGATTTTTTGAAAAGTAGGGTTTTTTACCTTAAAAAGCTTTAAGCTCTAAAGTTTACTTAGGTAAACGGCTAACAGCTTATAGCTATCGGGTTTAATGCCCCCAGCAAACGAAGTTTGGTGGTCTACAATTAGGAGAGGTTAAAGCCTCTTATAATTGGCTTACAGCTTACAGCTTACAGCTTACAGCTTATAGCTGCGGCTCTGCCGCTTTACTATCCCTAGCCATCTTAATATATGGGCAAAAGTTCATTTTTTACAATCCTTCACTATGGATCAGATCATCAACTCACTTCTTATTTTCCAATAAGTCTAATAATCTTTAGAGAAACGATCCAAGTTGATCGTAATCAGCTTTTGTTGGTTCACTATTTTGGGCATTATTAAGTTCGTGTCGCAGCCGTGCACCTTCTTCATACACAAGCTTACGGCAACGCTGGATGCCTCCTAAAGGTTGATGATCTGATGTACAGTGCCAAGGATTGTAGGAAAGGTTTTCGCAAAACTCAAATTGCTCTGGCGCAGTGAAGTCTTGAGCTGGGATTGTTAGGGTTGCAATATTCTCAAATGGACTTGACCAGGTGGATGTAGCATCCTCAATTGGAGTTGTTTTTTCATCAATATAGCCCTGGGCTGCAAATAAAAACTTAGCAGACTTACGATTTTTAACAAAGTAATCTTCAAGAACTTCTCGGAGACCATCGGGGGTAGTTACAGGAGGGAGCTCCGAGACGTTACCTGGATCGGGAATTAAGGTAAACCTTGCTGCATTATTTTTTCCCATTGCAGAAGGAACTGTAGACCAGTATTGACGTTCGAGATGGCTTGTGATTACGACATTAAACGTCATAACCAAGCCAAATTCACGGGGATGGTTCTTAAAGTAGGAGGCTCCTTTATCTTCTTGTACAGAATTGAAGAAAGTTACGTATTCAGCCATGTCGCGGATAAAGAATGTGGGCTGATCTAAAAAAATAAAATCCTGCGTGTTAGTTGAAGAGCCAGGGACATCAAGTAGTTTAATCGAAAAACCGTGGGAATTGGGGTCAGAGTCTTTTGGCTTCGTTCCCGTTGATAAACGTAAAAGAGCATCAAATTTCTTTGGTTCGGCGAATATGCCAACGCGCATAGATTCTGGAACTGAATCTGAGATCTCGAATATGCCTCGTAAAAGAGCCTGTTGTTTAGGATGCTGTCCGCGTTTTTGCGGATCTTCATTTTTCATCATTTCGAGCTGTATCTTGGTGACGCGCTCGATCATTTCTGCTTCTCCCTTAGGAATGATTTCAAGGGGATGGTGTGATATCTGGACACTCATAGATTACTCCTCAGTAATTCTTTAGAGCAAGACTGTACCAAGCTTGAATGCAAATAGCAAAGAAATTCGCTTTTCCTTGAATGACCACAAATAGGCAAATATTAAACAGGAAAGGTCTCTTGGTATTAGAAACATTGAACTGATCTCTATTGAACAATAGCAGTTCTAATCAGAGCTATTGCGAAATAAGAGAAAAAGTAGCTTAAACCCTTGAGCATCAATCGATTAAGTTTTGTAACACAAAATCGCCTGAGTTCTTGATTTGTAAATACTTTTGGCTTGGTTAGGTTCTTGTTCCAAACAAGCTTATTTTAAGATATAAGGATACTAAAACTCTTATTTCAAGGAAAGATTAATAGTTCTTCACAATAACCTGTTGGAGTGGTTGACACTCCCCACGCATGAATGCGGGAGATTCTTGGTTCGTAGAAAAAACTTACCCTGACAAATTCTCATCAGCCAAGATAGAGGTTTCGTCTCCCCAAGCTTTAGATCCCGTGTGTCCCACGGTACTTAATCCTAAAGAGAGGATGTTTCTGGCTGCATTTTCATCTCGGTCGAGAACACAGCCACACTTACACTTATGAGTTCTGGTGCTGAGAGTTTTAGTTACTTTAGCTCCGCAACCAGAGCAGTTAACAGAAGTATACTGCGGTGGTACGGCAACTGTTACTTTGCCAAACTTATAGCCAAAGTACTCTAACCACACTCTAAATTGATACCAGCCAGCGTCGGTTATCGACTTGGCAAGATTGTGATTTTTTACCATCTTGGCAATTCTTAAGTCTTCATAAGCGACTACATCGTTAGATGTGATTACGCACCGTGCCAATTTCACGGCATGGTCTTTACGTTGCCTACTTATCTTAAGATGCTTTAGGGCGTATCTTTTTCTCGCTTGGTGATAGTTCTTAGACTGTGGTTTTTTACTTTTGACGTACTTTTTAGACTTGCTTCGGTTTAAGCGATTGAGTGCTTTTTCACCTCTTCGATAAAACCGAGGATTCTCAATCTGATTCCCTTTGTCGTCGGTACAGAAATAGTTCAAGCCAACGTCTAAACCAATTTCAGAATAAGATGGTTCTACTCTTTCTCGGTTGTCGGCATCGACTAAAAACTGACTATAATAACCATCAGCACGTCTAACTATTCGTACTCGTTTGAATTGTTTGATATCGTACCAATTCAAATCTCTTGTACCTTTGAGCTTGACCCGACCGATATTATTGTGATCGGTGAAGGTTATCTGTTTTCTGTTTTCAGAAAGCTTCCAACCTGTAGTCTTATACTCGACCGAGCGAGAATGCTTCTTGAACTTAGGAAATCCCTTTTTTCCAGGAGTTTTATGTTTACAGTTTTGATAGAAACGAGATATTGCAGCCCAGGCTCGATCTGCACTGCTTTGTCTGGCCATTGAATTTAGCTTGTGAGCAAAGGGGAATTCAGCAGCTAGTACTTTACAGTATGCCGATAGCTGGTATTTTCCTACTCCTTTATTGTCCATCCAATATCGCAATGCTTTGTTGCGTATGAATTGTGCCGTTCTGATGGCTTCATCCATCGCATCGTATTGAGTTGGCTTGGCTTGTATCTTCATCTCTAGAACTAACATATTCTTATGCTATCATATAAGCATAAACTAACCCAGCAAGTGCTAGCCGTGCCTTATATCCCCATATCTGAAGCCAGGGGCTTTACGGCACGAATCGGTAAATTCTCGTTCTAGATTTTCGCTATTCTCTTCAATCTCCGATTCTGTAGCAGTCATCGCTGCTGACTGGCGTAGTTTTTTATGAATTGCGGGGGCATAAAACATGATTCCAATCCCCAGAATAACCAATGCCGAACCAATCCAGGTTAAAGCCGTTACCCAAGCGGGTTCCCGTTTTACCTGGAGGGTGGACTGTTGCAGATCCCCAGGATTCCAGGAGGCTTGAGCGATTTTCCAGCCTTTATACCAGGTAGGGTGATTCATCCAGACCTTACGTTGTTCACTGATGTCGTTACTGGGATCTTCGATACGAATCTGACTCGTCCACATGGCTACCGACTCCGAACCTTCATTGCGATCGACAATAAAGTCTTCAAGCTTAATGCCAAAGGGTATTTGATATAGCTTGGGGCTAAAAGCTGCGTAGATCGTATTTTCGCCATCGGCAATCGCGCTAGCTTCTCCCCAAGGGAGCCAAGTTTTTTGTCCCGACTGTGTAGTTACTAGCAATGCAGGCTTACCCTGTATCTGTTTGTCTGTTGCGGGCATAATTTGACGTTGTACCTGGGTGTGGGGTAAGTATTCATCGAGGGTAATTCTAAAATCTGCCCAGCCAGGAGTAACGGTTTGTCCTGGTGCTAGACTACCCGACTTAAACTGGGTCGAAGACTTGGCAGCGTAATAAAGTTTATCTGCGCTAGCAATTACTCGGAAGTAATCTTTAGTCGCTGGAGGCTGTACCCGATAGTTAAAGCTGAGATCGCTAATAGCTTCTCCCGATATTAGGGTACGTACAGGGGGAAAATCTAGTTTGCCAAAAATATACCAGCGTTCTTTACCTTGAGGGGAAGAAACCTCTAAAGCTACAGCAGGGTTATCATAATTCTCTGAAGCGGTAGCGGGTTGTTTGTTACGGTTTAAACGGAAGTCGGGGTAAAAGTCTTCAACTGCAACTTTCAGATCTCCTACTCGTAACGTTTTGGATTTATTTGCCTTCACATCGACAGTGTATTGTTTAGTAGCAGTAGCAATCTCTAATTCTCCCCAAGGGTGTTGGTTTTTCTGAGAATGTAATAAACGGTTTAAGTCCGCTTCGTCTTCAGTAACTATTAACTCCAATTCCGCAGGACCTAAACTCACCTTACTGTAAACATCAGGAAAAGCCACCAAAGTACGTTCTATAGTTTGTCCCATGCGATCGCTTGCTAAACTCAATCTCACTCCAGGGTTAGCCACAGTTCCCCCTTCGGCAAAACTAATTTCTTCTACTGCATTATCGGTATAAGCTGTTAGTTCTAAATCCCCAATACGTCTAGGAATTACCGAACCGTCTTGTTTAATAAAAATGCTTGCTTGTTCTAATTCCCCATCTCTCACTATTTCTAGTAAATCTCCCTGGACTCTCAGGCGATCGCCCGCACCTCCATCTGTCCTTAATAACAGCATCCCTTCCATCCCCAGATGAATTACCGCAGCCGATCCCGCAATAATTACTACCAGTCCCAAATGGGTTAAAGCAAAGCCGATTTTTCTTCCCCCGCGCCAGGGATAGCGAGACATTGCAGATACTGTTAGGTTTAACGCCAACACAAACATCAACGCACCAAACCAAGGACTTTTATAAATCTCTTGCTGTACCGTAGCAGAACCCACTTGGGATTCATAGAAAGTAGCCCAGATCAAAATGCCAATGATAGTAGTGAGTAAGGGGACTGCTAGTTTTATCGAACCAACAAAGCGAATGAGGCGATCAAACATAAAATATTTTCCCGTGAGTCGTGTAATGGTTTAAACAAGTAGAAAGAGATGCAGAATAAAGGTTCAAGTCCTATCCACTACTGAGTTAATCTAAATTAATATTTAATTAATATTTAATACGAGTTATCTAAATTGCTAAGCCCAAGGAAATTCTTTGATTATCTACTGTTTCTTGGCTATTCAAGTTTAAAAATATCAGGAGACAAGTAAAATAATCAGCAAACAGTATAATCTTTTTTGTAATACCATCTGCTGTCAGCCACAATCAAAAAGTATTAAAAGAATTATTTTGATCTTTTTTTTGAAAAATTCATATTTTAGATATTACAAATAAAACAACTGTTGAAAACAGTAACAATTGCTACTGAAATCTTATAATTTCTGCCAGGTTTATAAAAAAATCATTTATTTTTATAGCTATAAATACCTTTAAATAATCTATAAAAGGCTGAATAAATATAGAGTATCAGACTCTATGAAGGTTGTTTTAGATATATTTATCTAAAATTATTTCTATAATAATGCGAAAAAAGCATCAATTGTATTCGCAAAATAAATACAAAGCTTGTGATCGTATATTTGGTAACAAAATACGATTTGAAGCTGAACTATAAATCTATCTAGAGTTATAAATTGCTGTAGTTTGACTAGCTCTAATATCAGAGTTCATAAGTAAACAAAATTGTATTTGTTATTAGTTTGACTAAATAATTTGCTAATCGAAGTTCGATCAAAGTTAGCAATAAACTAGATCGAATCAATAGTAGTTGATCGCATATTTAAAAGGGGAGAAGAATCAGGAAATGTCTTTACAGGTAGAATTACTAGAAGATAGTTTTGAGGCAGTCAAGCCCCAAGCCAACGAATTCGTTGAAAGTTTTTACGACAATCTGTTTACCGCTAACCCAGAAGCCAAACCTTTGTTCGAGCATACTGACATGGCATCCCAGAAAAAGAAATTACTCGACTCCTTGGTGCTGGTGGTAGACAATCTTCGCAGTCCCGATATGTTGGATAAAGCCTTACGCGGTTTGGGTGCACGTCACGTTAAATACGGTGCGTTGCCCGAACACTATCCTTTAGTTGGTGGTGCTTTACTAACTACTTTCCAACAATATCTCGGTGAAAAATGGACTCCTGAAGTAAAGCAAGCCTGGACGGATGCTTATGGGGCGATAACCGAGATTATGCTTGACGGTGCGGATTATTCTGAAGCTGAAATTACCCTGGCAGAGGAAACAGCCGAAGAGGGTTTGCAGGTAAAACTATTAGAGCAAAGCTTTGAAGAAGTAAAACCCCAAGCCGACGAATTCGTTGAAAGTTTTTACGACAATCTGTTTACCGCCAACCCAGAAGCCAAACCTTTGTTCGAGCATACCGACATGGCATCCCAGAAAAAGAAATTACTCGCCTCCTTGGTAATGGTGGTAGACAATCTCCGCAGTCCCGATGTGTTGGATAAAACCTTGCGCGGTTTGGGTGCCCGTCACGTTAAATACGGTGCGTTGCCAGAACACTATCCTTTGGTAGGAGGTGCTCTACTAACTACTTTCCAACAATATCTCGGTGAGAAATGGACTCCCGAAGTAAAGCAAGCTTGGACGGATGCTTACGGAGCGATTAGCGAAATTATGCTCGATGGTGCAGACTATTCTCAGGCAGATATCGCCCTCAAATCCGAACCTAGCAAAAACCAGAGCAATACGGAAATAGCGATTCCCGAAGCTTTTCCTCTAAACTATGCGATGGCTAACGCCAACCCC
Organism: Pleurocapsa sp. PCC 7319; assembly: GCF_000332195.1. Classification (NCBI taxonomy): domain Bacteria; kingdom Bacillati; phylum Cyanobacteriota; class Cyanophyceae; order Pleurocapsales; family Pleurocapsaceae; genus Pleurocapsa; species Pleurocapsa sp. PCC 7319. The sequence continues at coordinate 826,846 of NZ_KB235922.1, read as the reverse complement.
GTGAGTGCTTCAGCAGGTGTGGAAGAATCTTTCTCTCACGACTCTGGAAAAGCAATAGTGGGTGCCTTTGCTGGTGGGGGAATTATGGGAATTGTTGCCACTATTTTGGCATTGCTATTTTAGAGAAAGAAAATGGCAAGAAGTTTTCCACGTGGTATTAAACCATTTGCCTTACTAAGTTCTAAGTTTGCCATCATTGGGGCGATAATTATCTTGTTACTATGGCTGGGTTCGGCATTTGCTCTAGATAGTAAGAGGGTATTTTTACCAGGAGAAACCTCAAACGGTCATCTTTTATTTGAAGCCTCTTGTAAGTCTTGTCACGAGGGTTTTAAACCTGTAAGTAACGAAACTTGTAATCGCTGCCACGAAGCCGAAATGGCCGAAGATATTCACGGGGCGAAGAAGTTTCGCGATCCTCGGTGGGCGGAGTTACGGGAAAACATAGACGTATTAACCTGTACCGCCTGTCACCGCGAACACGAACATATGTTCGGTCGTGGTGTCAACTTACCTCCCGATCTTTGTATGGCGTGTCACCAAGGGGTAATTGAAGGAGAACTCGCTAGCCACGAAGGCTTTGAAGCTGATGGCTGTTGGACGGCTGGTTGTCATAACTTCCACGATCATCGTTCCATTTCTACGGGTTTCTTACGGAACAACCTCGATCAACCGATGATGCTGCCCAAACCTGCCTTACCAGATCGGATTATCGAAGCCAAATTAGATAAACCTCCCCAAGCGGATCTGAGTAAAGAGTTTTTGGGGGGCAAAGTATGAAAGAGATGAAATTTACCGTAAGGGCAAATAGTCATTCGTCCTCACAATGGACGGGAATAACGATCTCTCTAACATTGGCACTATTCACGTTTACCTGGTGTATCCCCGATGTAGCCCTGGCAGATGGAGTTAGCAAGGCACAGTTGCAGAAAATTGAACAGCAGTGGCAAACCAGCGCCCATGCCTTGGCAGACGTAAACTGTTCTAGCTGTCACCAAAACCAAGAAACCAAGAAGTTTGTGGCAATGCCAACAGAAGAAAGCTGTCAAAGTTGCCATGAAAATAGCGTCGATACTTTCTTGTTAGGCAAACACGGCATTCGTACCTTAGAAGGTATGTCGCCCCTAACGCCTGGGATGGCACATTTACCGATGAAAGATGGGGTTGCGGACAAGCAGATGAACTGCAACACCTGTCACAACGTCCATACAGTCAATACCTACCAAGCCTCGGTAGACTCTTGTTTGACTTGTCACAGTGACAATCATTCTCTCAATTACAAAAATTCTCCCCACGCTCAGATCTTCCAGAAAATTGGGACGCTACCCCGCCCCGACAACAATTCCGTTACTTGTGCTACCTGTCACCTACCTAGAGAAAATTCTGGCGACAGTGTTTTAGTCAATCACAATAACACTTATACGCTTAAACCACGCGATCGCATGGTGAAGGAGGTTTGTATGAATTGTCACGGCGTAGAACACGCCTACAACAGTATCTTTGATGATGAGCTAGTTGAAGCCAACTTTGCTCGTCCGCCCAATCAAAAAATGCCTACCTTTCAACTGGTACGCGATCTTGAGAAAAAAAGATCGAGCAAAAGGAATTAATTTTCGGTGCACTTACTCTTGCGTATTTAAATTCCGCGAGGTCGCACTGATTCCACATTACTCAATCACTAATACCTAAATCCATACTAACAATGAACAACCTAATTCAAGATCTAAAAACCCGAACCATCGGCTTAATTGCTCTAGCGGTAACGGTTTGCTTTACGGCGATCGCCTGTAGCGGTGGCGGTTCAACCCAAGCTGCTGATGGCATCGCTCCCGAAGTAGTTGTCGACTACGTTCACACCGTCTTACTGGCAGATCGGACTGCTTACACTAAGCACGTCGTCAATCGACTCAAAACTCTGGAAGGTAAAGAAAAAGCAGACGGTGTAGTCCCCGCAGAAGCGACAGAAGGCTGGGATCAAACTGGAGGCGTACCCCTACCGGCACAAATGTTCCGCTTGGGTTCGGAAGTAGCAGCAGAAACCGCTGACGAGAAAGGCATTGGTTTTACCTATAACTTAATCTCTACCTGGAACATCAACGACAGCCACGCCCCCAAATCTGAATTTGAGAAAAAGGCGATGGAAGAAGTTAACAAAACAGGCGAACCCTACAAGGAATACCAAGAAATTGGCGGACAAAAATACTTCTCTGCCCTCTATCCCGATAAAGCCGTAGCAGAAGCTTGCGTAACTTGCCACAATACTCACCCAGTTCATCTTGAACGTTATCCCGATAAGAAATTCGAGATGGATGAAGTTATGGGCGGAGTTATTATCAATCTTCCCATTGAGGAAACCTAACAATACTAACAAGATATGTAGAGTGGGGATTGCCCACCCTACATTTTGATTAAGTATGCGATCAAATAATTTTTGCCAGGTAATACAAAGTTCTTAAATTTATTTGTGAGTAAATCTTGAGTTGCCCACACTACAAGCAATAAATGATCAATGCCCAATGATAAATGAAGCCTAAATTCTCTACCCTGATTATTCTGACCTTAATTACCGCAGCGCTTCTCGCGCCCTTTGCGGTTAGCCCGATTTATATACCTATTTTAAGAGAGCAAGCTTTTGATGTTTTATATTTTCTGCAAGGCAATCTCTTTAAACAAATTACAGGCTATATATCTTTAGTATTTGTCATTATTGAAATGCTTTTAGTTGCTCGCAAGCGGGGCAGGGGTTGGAAAATCAAGCTTTCCGTACCTGGTTCGATGCAACTATGGCGCAGCATTCATATTTTCTTGGGTGTGGGTTTATTAGCAGTGGTCTTAATTCATACCATTGGCGTTACAGGAATTAATTTTAACGCCATCTTTCTCTGGGTGTTCTTTGCCGTCAGTCTTTCTGCTTTGGTAGGAGTAGTGGCAGAAACGGGAGTTATCGAATCATCCCAAAAACGCTTTTTCCCGATGTTAACAACCGCAACTACGGATGGGAAAAAAGTCTCTGGTATTTCTAAAGGCAATATGATTCGGGGAATGCGTGCCTTCTGGTTGAGTAGTCACATTATTTTAGTGGCACTATTTTCAGTAATGCTACTATTTCATATCTTTCTTGCTTATTACTATGCCTAGTTCATTAGTCAAGCTATTCAGAGCAATATGACCTTAAATATTAAACTCTTAGAGACTAGTTTTGAAAAAATTAAACCGAACACTATCGAATTTTCTGCTAGCTTTTATCAAAAACTATTTACTTATCATCCTGAATTAAAATCATTATTTGCCAACACTGATTTGGTTGCTCAAGAGAAAAAGTTAATTGCTTCTTTGGCTTTGATTGTGGAAAATTTACACAATCCTGAAGAATTGACTAATGCTCTTAAAAGTTTGGGGGCGTATCATCATCAAATTGGAGCATTGCCAGAGCATTATCCTTATATCGGACAAGCTTTAATCGAAACTTTTGCTGAATATCTCGATCACGACTGGAATCGAGAAGTCGAAAGGGCTTGGATAGATGCTTATAATTTAATTTCTGAAATTATGTTGGCAGGAGCTAAAAATCCTGGTGATTATTTAGGAGGAGAATTAACTTTTTATGATTGGCTCGATCTCTATGGAGAATCTAGCTCTACAGTCAAGGAAATGATTATTAATACGACTCATTTTGAATATCGTAATTCTCAAGTTATCCATAAATCTTTTGAATAAAATTATTATGCTCTTTTTTCCATAATTATGGAAAAGTAATCAACAATCAATGACCTTATTAAAACCAGAAGAAGTATTAGCCAAAATTCAGACTGGCGAGGAATTGCGAGAAGCAGAACTAAGCCGATTAAAATTAGATTCTGTGGCGATCGCCCGCGCTACTATAATTAATTGCTATCTGCGAGGGGCGATTTTTAGTAACTTAGAGGCTCAGGAAGTTAACCTCAAACAAACTAATTTAACTTTTGCCAAACTAAATCGCGTAAATTTCCAACAAGCAAATTTAGAGCGAACCGAATTTAATTCCGCTACTTTTGAGGATGTGGTTTTAGATGATGCGAATGCTTATAAAGCAAAATTTTATGGTGCAAGTTTAAATGATTTTAAAGCAGCTAGAGCTAACTTTTCCCATGCTGACTGGCGACAGGCTACTGGAGAAAATATATATTTAGGTAGTGCCAATCTCAACCAAGTTTTTGCTAGTAAAACAAAGTTTAAGCAAATTTTTCTCGAACGAGCTACGGTAACTAATGCGGGATTTCAGGGAACGGAAATAATTAATTCTCGCTGGCATAAGACTAACCTACAAAACAGTAATTTTAATCGAGCAAAAATTGCTCAGGCTCAATTTAATGATGCAACTTTAGTTAATGCTAAATTTACCGAGTCAGAACTAACAAAAATAGATTTTATTGCAGCAGAATTACTAGAAACTAGTTTTACTAATGCTCGGCTAGCAGAGATTAATTTCACCAACAGTATTCTGTTATCGGCAAATTTTGAAGGAGCAACATTAACCAATATTGAATTTACAAATGCCAATTTACAAGATGTCAATTTGGAAAATACGAGCTGGCACAATGTTAGCTTTTCTAACTGCGAGGTAGGCGGTGCAGTCTTCTCCGACGCTCAAGGTTTAACCGACGAACAAAAACAATATTTACGCAATCATGGTGCTTTAAATGTTAATTAATTTCTCTGACGAGGCAATTTCACAATCAAAAGAAGCTAATTTTGGGGCAACTTCCACTAAGAATAATATTATTAAATTTATAATTGGTTTAATTCTCGGAATTACCATTTTTGTTTTACCTCTGACTCAATTCCAGCCTTCTCCTACTGCATCTTTACAAAACCTAGCAGTACAGTTAGACGGACGCAAAAAGCCTTTAGATACGGTAGCTAGAGAAACTGTAGCTCAAATTCACGGCAAAACTAACTACACTTCTGCGGATGGCACGAAGTTAAACTATTTAGATACCTATCTTTCTATGTGGTTTAACGATCGCGACTGGAATCAAGAAGAGTTTATTCTCTTTAGCTATCGCCCATTAAAAGAACAACTGGGACTAGACCCCGAGCGCAAATATTTTTCTTTTGCCGAATTAATACAGTCGGATCTGGGGACGGTAATTATGCAGGTGCGGGAAAAACAGGCAGATAATATCGACTTAGAAAGAAGCGATCGCGAAGCTTCAATCATCGAAGAGCGACTGGCACTAACTATTGCTACCGTCGGCGATACTCAATTACCCCTCGTCCCCCACCCGACAGATCTTAAAGGTACTTGGGCGAGTGTAGATAATGCAGAACAATACTACTCTGCTGCGGAGATTGCACCCATTCAAGCCAACTATCAACAGCTTAAAAAAACCTATCGCAACCATCCCGAAGATCAAGGCGGTATTGAAATAGTTGCTCGGGAATTACAAGCAAAATTAGCTAACCTCTCCCCTGATATATATCCCGACACTGCTACCCTGGCTAGAGAAACCCGTTTTTATAACTTACATCCCTTTGCCAAAGCCTGGATGCTCTATGCCCTGGCGTTTACCGTGATGTTGTTGGTTACTCTATTCAAATCCTTTAATTTCTATTGGGGTGCATTGGGAATCTTCAGCACTGGCTTGTTAATTCACGGCTACGGCTTCCTCGAAAGAATGCAAATAGCCAGTAGACCTCCCGTTACCAATATGTATGAGTCGGTAATTTGGGTTGGTTTTGGCATTGCGGCGATCGCCTTATTATTTGAATTTATCTATCGAGCAAAATACTATCTCCTAGCTGCTGCCCCTCTAGCAGTAGTCTGTCTCTTACTAGCAGATAGTTTACCCACCATTCTCGACCCTACTATTAAACCCCTCGTCCCCGTTTTGCGGGATAACTTCTGGTTGAGCGTCCACGTACCCACTATCACTCTCAGCTACGCTAGTTTTGCCCTAGCTTTTGGTTTGGGTCATATCATCCTGGCAAATTATCTCTTTGCTTCTAACAACAAACTTCTCCGCAGCCTCTCTAAATGGAATTATGGGGTGTTGCAGGTAGGGGTATTATTACTTACTACAGGTATTATCCTCGGCGGTATCTGGGCGCACTTCTCCTGGGGACGTTTCTGGGGCTGGGACCCGAAAGAAACCTGGGCGTTAATTGCATTAATGTGCTATGTTGTTCCCCTTCACGGACGCTTAGTAGGTTGGCTCAAAGACTTTGGTATGGCAGTTACCAGCGTAGTCGCCTTCAACGCAGTATTGATGGCATGGTATGGCGTTAACTTCGTCCTCGGTACGGGGTTACACAGCTACGGCTTTGGTACGGGGGGATCACAATTATATATTGCTACTTTTGTCGTTCTAGATTTATTATTCGTCGGTATCGCAGCAGCCAAACAACAAGGCTGGTTAATGGGCAAACAACTGGCAGAAACGGATTAGATAACCTTAGTTCGGGTTAAGGCAATTTAAGGGTGAGGTCAGCTATAAACTATAAGCTACAAGCTATAAGCTTTCAAAACAATTTTCTAGTGTATTATCTCAAGTTAGAAACTTGTTTAAATAATGAAGCTAAACAGATAAATATGGAACAAGAAAGTCAAAATATCATCATCAAGACTATTCACCCAACAGGCTTAAAGCTTAAAGCTTAAAGCTTAGAGCTCAAAACCGTTCAATACGAGCAAAGCTAATTCACATCAGGCGTAAAAATGAATTGGAGTAGGTAATACTATCAATCTACATCTAGACCTGGTCGCGGCATGGAAAGAGGCTTGTGCTTATTTAACTGCCGTAGCCAAAAACCACCGAGAACTGCCACGATTAGAGAGAGCCATCCAGTTAAGGATTGTAATAGTAAAAACCCACCGATGGCAAACATGGAACCAAATAGTAGTAAGGTGGCGGCAATTACTTTTTGTATATCCTGGATTAAATCCTGTGCGGCAGGAACTCCTGTTCTGTCTCTCTGCCGTTTCCAACCTATTCCCCCTGGTTGTACCCGTCGATAAAACTCATCTAGAGTGGCATCGGATTCGGGAGCAGTTAAGTACATGACGCTAATCCACAGTACAGCGGTTGTGCCAGAGATAAATAATAGTCTGTAACCAAAGTCAGGAAATAACTGATTAAAATCGGGGTTGATGCTGGTAATTAATCCAATAATAAACCCTCCTACCATGGCTGCTAATTCTGCTGCGGCATTAATCCGCCACCAAAACCAACGCAAAATTAACACTAAGCCTGGACCCGTACCGATCGCAATTACTAAACGAAAAACCGTGGTGATGTCAGTAGAATAGAGAGCGGCGATCGCCCCAAAAAATGTCACGAGAATAGATGTAAGTCTACCGACTGCGACTAATTCGGCTTGAGTGGCATCTGGTTTGAGAAAACGGCGATAGATATCGTTGGTTAAATAAGATGCACCCCAGTTAATGGAAGTAGAAACCGTACTCATAAAAGCTGCAATCAGGGACGTAACTACCAACCCCAACATTACCGGAGGCAAAAATTCCAGCATCAATTTAGGATAGCCCAGTTCTTTGTCTTCTAAGTCAGGATAAATAACCATTGCCACTAAAGCCACCAAAATCCAAGGCCAAGTACGGATGATGTAGTGCAGAATATTAAATAGCCAAGAGGATTTTTCGGCTTCGGCTTCGTCTTTGGCTGCTGCTAAACGTTGGATAAATTCTCCTCCGCCATCACTGCGACGGAAAGACCACCACTGAAGGAATAAATAAGCAGAAAAAGTAGTGGCGGTAATTCCAGCGGCATCACTCCACCCAAAACTACCATTACTAAAATGCAGCGGAAAAAAGGACAAAACATCGATATCACTTGTCTGTTGAACTTGGGGGATAAGTTCATGAATCCCTCCGACATGATTGACTGACACAATGGCAACGGCGATCGCGCCTAGCAACGCCAGAAAAAATTGGAAGAAATCTGTTGTCACCACTCCCCAAAGACCAGAAAAACCCGAATAAACTAGGACGATAATACTAACACCGACTACACTCCAGATTTTGATATTTTCCCCAGGTTCAATCCCTAAACTTTGCCACAGTTCCAAAGCATCGACAACTTTAACCATGGCTAACATGGCATAACCAATGGCAATACAGTTAATAGGAACAGCAAACAGGAAAGCCTTAGTTCCCCGTAAAATCGCGGCAGTATTACCGCCATAACGAATTTCCGTTAGTTCCGCATCGGTAACAATTTCTGAGCGCCGCCATAAACGGGAAAAGATATAAATTAAAATTACATGGGAGATGCCAAAACTCCACCATTCCCAATTGCCTGCAATACCTCGACTAGCTACGACACCACAGATATACAGAGGGGTATCAATGGAAAATGTAGTCGCTGCCATACTGGTTCCCGCTAACCACCAAGGGAGCGATCGTCCAGAGACAAAAAAGTCTTCTAGACTTTGAGAAGCTTTACGAGAAAGGAACAATCCTAAACTAATTGTGAGGACAAAATACAGCAGGACAATTAGCCAATCAATCAGTGTCATGAGTTTGAATTCGACTGTTTAAAATGCCTCATTATACAAGCTAAAAGCCGTAATTTTATAGTTAAATAAATGCTTGCCAATAAGCAGAATAATAATGAAGTAAGTCAGAGAATTTACGAAAAATCATTGACCATGATAACCATTTCCGCATAATTTTTGGCTCTGATGTATATATTGAAATATATATTCCAGTTCGATCACAACTGATAATAATTATGTAGGCTCAAAAGAATCAATTTGATAAAATAAAGATCTATCTCAACTCTATTTTCTAATATTAATAATTCATAAATTAATTAATTGTTAAGAAAATATATCGTTTTATTTTTAATTTTACATAAATAAACTAATCAAGTTAATGAGTCTTTGTATCAATCCTGAATGTCCCAAACCTCAGAACTCTGATACCACAATTTTTTGTATGGGTTGTGGCTCAGAGTTACTATTAGATGGAAGGTATCGTGTAGTTCGAGAACTGGGTCACGGGGGATTTGGTACGACATACGAAATAATAGATGTCAATTCTCGTTCTTGGTTACTTAAAGTTCTCACGGATAACCACCCTAAATACGTAGAGCTATTTCAACAAGAAGCTAGAATTTTAGGTGTTTTCAATCATCCTGGTATACCTAAGATAGATTTAGATGGTTATTTTCTATACTTTGCTAATCAGCAACAAGAACCTCTACACTGTCTGGTAATGGAAAAAATTGAGGGCTTAAATCTCCATGAATATATTCATCAGAGAGGCAACCGCCCAGTTAAACCAAAAAGAGTTTTGCGCTGGTTAGCTGAATTGACTCTTATTCTGGAACAAGTTCACGATCGTAATTTTTTTCACAGAGACATTAAACCAGCTAATATAATGCTGCGCAGCAACGGTTGTTTAGTTCTGATCGATTTTGGAACAGCTAGAAAAGTAGATCAAAGTTATATTGCCAAGCAGGCATTAGGACAGATTACAGGAGTTGTTACTCAAGGGTATACTCCCATAGAACAGATGAGAGGAAAAGCCGTTCTGCAATCAGATTTTTACTCTCTTAGCGGCACGATGATTTTTCTTTTGACTGCTAAAAATCCCACTTATTTTTATAATTTTTCGCAAAATAGACTGGATTGGCAACAAGCTGTTGAGGGAGTTTCACCTCAATTCGCCGATTTATTAAATCGGATGATGGCATTTTGTCCGTCCCAACGTCCCAGCACTGCCAGAGAAATTTTTAATCAAATTATTGCCCTAGAACCTAGCTTGCAAATTCTTGATGAGCACTTTAAATCATCTTCATCTGAGCCAAAACCTACATCTATTGTCAAGCAAAATTCTATTAGTACTAGTTCCTTGAATAATTCTCCAATAGCTCCAGAGTTTGTCAAACGTTGCTGCCAGGAATTAGCTGAGTTTATCGGGCCCATAGCAACTATTGTTTGCGATCGCATTATTAAACAAAATCCTACTATTTCTCAAGAGGAGCTATGTTTGGCTCTCGCCAAAACTATCAATAACCCAGAGCAAGCAAGAGATTTTCAACAGCGATTTTTATAACAGCTTTTTATTAAAAACGCCTGATGTTAATTATTCGAGACATTATTTTTCATAAGCGATGAAAGATTTGGTCAAACCCAAAAACTTCTCTTCAAAAATACTTGCTTTGGGAAATAGTTTGATAAATTCTTTTTTGGTAAGTAAATTTATTCCATTAACAACATTTTTGGCTTGTTCTTGACTATCAATTTTTTTACGTCTTCTACCGATATGCATTAGTATCCAGACTTTTATCTGTAAAGGAAGAAACTGAAAGAAAGGATATACAAAATGAGGTTCAATCGGAAAATAGAAATTTGGTGTCTGAACAAAATATTTTTTGCCTACACGTTGAATTTCCTTAGCCATCTGCATTTTGTTCTTATAATCGCCAACATGTTCGATTACAGAATTAGAAAAAACTATGTCAAATTCTCCATCAGCAAATTGACTCATATTTCTGGCATCACCAACAATTGATTTTATATTGGGAAAATTTGTCTTTTCTTGATAGATGTTGAGAATTGTAATTTGGTATTTATAAACTGCACTTGGATTACAAAATCCCTCTCTAGACCAAATTGTCTCTCTACCACCTACATCAAGAATTTTTAAAGGATAAGATGTCGAGGTCAAGAGACTTTTAAAAAGAACAAATCTTTTGGCTCTTAATTTTGCCGATACTGAAGATTTATTATGTGGAGTTGCCATATCAATTAGCCATTGTCTTAACATAAATTCCTCTACTTCCTAAAATGTTTCAACCTCTTGTAAAGCCTCTCCCGTATTAATGAGGTATAACTTAGTTCTGACTGTGACTGTGACTAGGGTCTGAAAAGATGTACGAGAAGTATAATTAATCACCTAAGAGAATGAAGGATGATTTTGAGATCAAGAAAAAAGTGCAACTCAAATAATTCTCATTGGTTAATTTGAAATTGCATAAGTTGTTGAGCAAGCTCTGATGTATTGCTCAATCTCACTTGACTGGTATCATCTTTTCTAGTTTTACAATCATCTGTTGATTAGCGAATTCAAGATCTGCTACACCTGTAGTATCAAACTGATGCCAGTCTGCCCAACTGCCAAAATCAGAATTGAAATCGTTGTTAAAGAAAGCAGCATTACTAGTAAATTCACCCGACACCTCAGAGTCATTATTAAATGACTTAGGTTGTAGAGTTAAATCTTCAAAATCAACTACTTTAAAAGCATTGTCAATCATCGGTAACGCTTTCTCCATTAGCCAAAATAATTACTTTAAGCCATGATTATACATTTATTTTAAGCAGTTTAAATGCAACCTATTATACTGAAACAAAAATGTAATTTATAATACTGATTTGACCAAATTTTTCTTGTGCTTACCCTGCATATTCGTCATAGAAGGAAGGTAATGTTTTAGATGTCTTAAACTTTGCTGCCAAGGTACAGATGAAGCAGCTTGTAACGGATATTTAGCAGGTTGAGTATTAAAATGTAGAGTATTAAAATGTAGAGTATTAAAATGATCTTTTTCAAAACAAAAACAGACAGCCCATTGCCTTGATGTTGCGACGTTTTTGAATCAAGATATCTAAAATTCTTCTTTTATCATCTACTGCTCGCCAAAGCCAGTAAAAACTTAAGAAAGATTCAGAAAAACTTTGGCTTAAGCAAGTTTCATCTGTACCACTACAACAAGGGTTAAGACATCTAAACACAGCATTGATCAACTTCTTTGCTGGCAGAAACAAGTATCCCAAGTTTAATCCTAAATTGGGTAAATTAGGGACGACAAAAGTTTTCGCTCCTGCCTCTGCTAGTTAGCCCCTCATAAATCGCCAGTAATAAACCTACAAGGAGTCGCGCTCGTGGGTTTTCACCTTCTATAATTTAATCACTTTTTATCTAACATTTCCATTGCCATTTTCATACTGACTTTAAGACGATTGAGAGAAGCTGCCAAAATACCAATTTCATCATTAGTATTTTGTTCAAATTCCGTATCCATATCTCCCATACTAAGCTGCTTAGATAAATAAGACATTTTTTTAATAGGTTCTGTAACAGTAAATTTGAGAAAAAGATTCAATAAAAAGCTGGTAATGACTAAAAGAATAAAAATTCTCCCAATTACTAAAAAACCAAGTTGGCGAGCAGCTTCAAAAACTTTACTAGCTGGAACTGAAATAATTTGCGCTCCCACTATTTCATTGAGTTGCCAACCAAAACCATTACTATTTCCATAGGTAGTAATCAAGCTTTTTGGAGCTTGTTGAGGACTACCATGACATCGCAAGCAACTCTCTTTTTCGATCTTGAGAGGACGAGCTATGTAGAAAAAATCTCCCCCTGGAATTGAGCGAAAACCCTGTGTTTGTTCTCTTGATTGTTCTTGAAAAGATTTGATGATTTTTGTTTCAAATTCATCTGCTTTGTCTCTAATATTTGTCGGGTTTAATGTGGCTTCTTTATAGAAAAACTGGCTATATTTGTCGTTAGTCCGTAAATGCTCGAAGACTTCCCTCGCAGAATAGGCAGGAACAGTTTGAGATAAAAATATTTGTTCCGTTTCTAACCGAGATGATAATTCGGGATTAATTTGAGTGCTAGTATAATTGCGAATCGAGTTCATGGTTTCGATTAATATTGATGCTCGTTCTGCAACTACTTGTTCGGCATAACTTTGCAAAACTTTTGACAAAATAAAGCCAATAGTACCAATTAAAAATATTAAAATTATTGCTAAGATAATATTGAGTTTTGCACTTAATTTAAGATTTTTATACATTGTAACTATTAATTCTCTTGTAGTATTCTACTATATTTCTTATAGGCTATATCCTGTTTTTTAATGCCGATCTACAATTAGAAATAATATAAACTTTTTTTTCTTTTTATAAAGTTTTTTGTTTGAGAAGGTTTCTAATTTTTTGTTTGTCTATTTGACTGACATTGTCTATATCTATATTTTTTATTGTCTCAATAGTCAACTAAATATTTAAAAAAAATATGATTCTACAACGTATTTTATTAATAACAACTATTTTTTCCCTAACAGCTTGTAAACCGACCTCAGAAACTATCATCAGCAAGCTAAATGTTGGAGTTGTCAGCTACGGTAAAAGCGAGGTTTCTTTAAGACAATACGCTGATTTTGAAAAGTATATGGGAGAACAATTGAATAGCGTGATCGAGATTGAACCAGTCTATAACGAAGTTAAAGCACTAGAGCAGGTAACTAAGAAAAAATGGGATGTGGTATTTGCACCACCAGGTTTAGCAGCGATCGCAATTTCTCAATACAATTACTTACCAATAGCACCTTTAGAAGGTAGAAACAAAACTCGCTCAGTAATAATAGTTAAAAACAATTCTAAGTTTGAGCAGCGTCGTGATTTAGTGGGTCAGACTATTGCTCTAGGACAAAAAGGTTCAGCAACAGGATATTATTTGCCAATCTACAACTTATATGGAGTAAAGTTTTCCCGAATTTTGTATGCACCGACTCCACAACACATTTTGCAGTGGATTGATGAAGATAAAGTAGTTGTAGGAGCTTTATCTGTGCAAGAATATAATCTCTACCGTCGCAACTTCAGCCCCAATCGATTTAAAGTTATTCACCTTGACGAGCATCCAGTTCCTTCAGGAGCAGTTTTAATTAGCGATCGCCTTGAAAAAGAGCAGGAAGACAAAATTACAGTAGCTCTAATTCAAACTCCGTCGTTTATATCTTCCTCTGTTGGTTTTTTACCTAAAGAAAAGCTACCAGATTATAACTATCTAAACCAAGTAATCAATAGAGTGCAAGAAATTTCTGAAGATGCCCTACCCACTAGTGATTTAACTAACTAAGTATTGATATCAATGTACAACACCGATCCAATTTTCTACCTCTTGCCAGCCTAAACCTTGACGAACTACTTCGGGTTCATCAGTAGTAAAGTCGAGGATGGTGGATACTTTAATACCTGGATCGACGCTATTGTCAATAATCAAATCTACTTGATTTTCTAAAGAATCAAATAGCCGTGCTTTTTCCACATACTTGGTAGGATACTCACCATCGTCATCTGCCAGGTGAGCAGAGGTCGAAACTACAGGGTTTCCCAAACTTTTTAATAATGCTTGACACAATACATTGTCGGGAACTCGGATACCTGTGGTTTTACGTTTAGGACTCATAACCATCTTGGGAACTTGCTTAGTAGCAGGTAAGAGAAAAGTATATGGACCTGGAATGAGATGTTTCATGATCCGATAGGCGCGATCGCTCACAGTAGCGTATTGAGAAATATTTGAAAGAGAAGAACACAAAAAAGTCAGAGGTTTATCGTTAGACATCTGCTTAATTCTCCTAACTTTTTCTACGGCGGATTTGACCCTAAGATCGCAGCCAATAGCGTAAACTGTATCGGTGGGATAAAGCATCACCGCACCTTTTTTTAGCTCTGTAACAATTTGCTCGATAGATCTTTGTTGGGGATTATGGGGGTGTAATTCGTATAAAATCGCCATGATGCTAAATAATTAATAGTGAACAATTAGTAGTGATAATAGTGAATTTTTTTAATGCTGGAGCTATCAAAAGCTAAGATCGTTTCAATGTTGAGCAAGATACTGTTGATTTTGTTTTATGGGCAAGATTGGTTATTTAGAGTGTCCGACGGGAATTGCCGGAGATATGTGCTTGGGGGCATTGGTTGATTATGGTCTACCCTGGCAATATTTAGTTACTCAGCTCAAAAGTTTGGGTATTGAGTCAGAATATCAATTAAGAACAGAGAAAGTTATCCGCAACGGGCAATCAGCTACCAAAGTTCATGTCGATTTACGACCCGAACCCGAGGTTACTGATACCAGCCATCATCATTCCCATTATCCTGCTAGACATTTACCAGAAATTGAAAATTTAATTAAATCTGCAACTTTACCAGACAGAGCTAAACAATGGAGTTTAGAAGTATTTAAGCAGTTGGCGATCGCCGAAAGCGCAGTCCATGGTATTCCGCCAGAAAAAGTCCATTTTCATGAAGTGGGAGCAACCGATGCGATTGTAGATATTGTCGGGACTTGCATCGGCTTAGACTGGTTGAATCTTGAGCAATTATATTGTTCAGCGATGCCTACAGGGGGAGGTACGGTCAAGGCTGCTCATGGTAAATTGCCTGTACCTGTTCCAGCAGTAGTCAAGCTTTGGGAGACCAGAGAAGTACCAATTTATAGTAATGGGATCAACAAAGAGCTAGTTACACCTACGGGCGCAGCGATCGCTACTACTTTAGCAGCTGGTTTTGGTGAACCTCCAGCTATGAGACTAGGAAAAATTGGCTTAGGGGCTGGTTCAATAGACCTGGAAATTCCCAATACTCTGCGCTTGTGGATTGGGGAAAAGATTGATGCAGAAGCAGAACAGCCACAGGTAATGCTTAAGCAAGAAACGGTTACAATCTTAGAAACTCAAATCGATGACCTCAGCCCTCAAGCGATCGCCTACACTTTAGAAGAACTACTAGCAGCAGGAGCCCTCGATGTCTTTACTCAGAGTATTGGCATGAAAAAATCTCGCACTGGAATTCTATTAACGGTTGTTTGTCTTCCTGAACTAGCCAACAGCTGTAAAACTATCATTTTTCGCGAGACTACTACCTTGGGAATTCGAGAACGTAACCAACAAAGAAGTATTCTCAATCGCCAGATAGAATCTGTAGAAACCGAGTACGGTAGAGTGAGAGTTAAGATCGCTAGTTGGGGCACAGAAGAAAATAAGCAAGTTATTAATGTGCAGCCAGAATATGAAGATTGCGCTACCTTGGCTCGTCAGCACAATGTGCCCTGGAGAGAAATAGCTCAAAGAGCGATCGCCGATTGGGAATAATAATTAGCCAAGTTAGTTTGGCGCAGTATGAGGATTAATTTTTGAGGCAAAAATAATGACTACAACAAAAAACGTCGCCAAAGTAATTGCTACTGAAGCAGCATTAGCTTTAATCGCACAGTTAAAAGCTGAGCATGGTTCATTAATGTTTCATCAATCTGGAGGTTGTTGTGACGGTAGTACACCGATGTGTTTTCCTGAGGGAGAATTGATTATTGGTGACGGGGATGTCTTACTGGGAGAAATTGGAGAATGCCCTTTTTATATAAGTGCGAGTCAATACGAATACTGGAAACACACCCAGCTAATTATTGATGTCGCTTCTGGTCCAGGAAATGATTTTTCCCTAGAAAGTGCTGATGGAGTTCGTTTTCTGAGTCGCTCCCGTTTGTTACCTTAAAAAGCTTTAAGCTCTATGCCTTAAGCTTTAAGCTCTAAAGTTTACTGTACCTCGTTTAAACAAGGACTGGTGTATACTAAGTGTCTACAAAATCCGAATTTGCCTCACAAATTGACCGCAATCGGGTTTTATATCCTGCCTTGTTTAGAGCTTCTATAATTTGCTGTATATGAGCCTGTCCTCGTGTCATTAGGACCAATTCCACATCCGCTGAATGCAAGGGCAGACAAGAAAATTCTCGTTGATGATGAACCTCGACAATATTGGCACCAGTCTCACCAATATAACGTGTAACGTCTGCCAAAACTCCAGGCACATCTCTAATTTCAACTTCCAATCTCACCAAGCGTCCCGAACGAACCATACTCCGTTGCACAATCTCGGTCAAAATAGGTAGGTCAATGTTACCTCCACTAAGAACGATACCTACCTTGTGTTTAGCAAAGCGCTGCTCATACTTAATTAAAGCTGCTAATCCTGCTGCACCTGCTCCTTCTACGACTGTTTTTTCTCTCTCTAGTAGTAGCTGGACTGCTTCTTCAATCTCTGTTTCTTCTACCAGTAGTAGGTCATCGACTAACTCTCGGATAATCGGTAGGGTCAGTTTCCCTGGGGTTTTAACTGCAATCCCCTCAGCCATCGTTGCTCTGCCGCAAACAATTGGCTCACCTTTTAAAGCTTGCACCATAGAAGGAAAACGCTTAGTTTGCACACCAATAAGCTTAATCTGAGGACGAAGGCTTTTTGCAGCGATCGCATTACCTGCGATTAAGCCCCCTCCACCAACGGGTACTATTAGAATTTCTAGATCGGGATGAGTTGTTAGCATTTCTAAGGCGATCGTTCCTTGTCCCGCAATAATCTGCTCATCATCATAGGGGTGAACGATATTTAGGTTGCGTTCTTTGGCAATCTGTCTGCCTAAGATAATCGAATCATCTAAGGTCTCACCATGAAAAATGATCTCTGCCCCAAAGGAACGTGTGCGTTCTACTTTGACATTCGGTGTAAAAGTCGGCATGACAATGGTTGTGGGAATATCTAACTGTTGCGCCTGATAAGCAACTGCCTGGGCATGATTACCTGCTGACATGGCAATAATTCCCTGTTTTCTCTGAGTATCTGTTAAGGAAAGTAATTTAACTAAAGCACCACGTTCTTTAAATGAACCTGTATATTGCAGGTTTTCATATTTAAGAATTACCGTTGCTCCAGTCATTTCTGATAGCTGTCGGGAATAACGACAAGGGGTATTAGCTGCGAGCTTGTCGATTATCTCAGCTGCTTGATAGATATTTTCTAAGTTAGGTGATTTAGAAGTTGCAAGTTTCATCTTAGATTGCCCCATATTGTTTGCCAACACGAGAAAAAGCCTCAATACAGCTATCGAGTTGGGCGCGAGTATGAGCCGCAGAAACCTGAACCCGAATCCGAGCTTGCCCCAAAGGAACCACAGGATAGCTAAAGCCAATTACATAAATTCCCTCTTCTAATAAATCCCTTGCCATATCTTGGGCTAATTGCGCCTCATAGAGCATAATCGGCACAATGGGATGAATACCTGGTTTAATCTGGAAACCGCAGTTAGTCATTTGTTGGCGGAAATAGCTTGTATTTTCCAGTAGGCGATCGCGCAACTCCCTATTTTGGCTTAATAAATCCAGCACTTTTAAACTGGTGTAAACTACCACTGGGGCGACAGAGTTAGAAAATAAATAAGGTCGCGAGCGCTGTCTTAACAATTCAATAATCTCTTTTCGTCCGCTAGTAAATCCGCCTGTAGCACCTCCCAAAGCTTTGCCTAAGGTGCTGGTAATAATATCTAACCGCCCCATTACTCCACAATGTTCAATTGAACCTCGTCCTGTCTCACCCAAAATGCCAGTGCCATGGCTGTCATCTACCATTACCAGGGCATTATACTTGTCGGCAAGATTGCAGATTGTCTCTAACCTGGCAATCTCCCCATCCATACTGAATACTCCATCAGTAGCAATCAGGCGAATTTTAGCTGTTTGTGTATCTCGCAGTGACTGTTCTAGTTCTTCCATGTCACTATGAGCAAAACGATACCGCTTAGCTTTAGACATACGAATACCGTCAATGATACTGGCATGATTTAGAGCATCACTCAAGACTACACATCTATCATCTAAAATTGTTTCAAATAGTCCACCATTGGCATCGAAACAAGAACTATACAAAATCGTGTCTTCCGTGCTGAGAAACGCCGAAATCTTCGCCTCTAATTCCTTGTGAATGCTTTGCGTACCACAGATAAAACGCACCGAAGATAAGCCAAAACCATATTTACTCAAACCTTCTTGAGCAGCAGCAATTACTTCAGGATGATTCGCTAGTCCTAGATAGTTATTGGCACAGAAATTAAGGACTTCTTGACCTCCCTGAACTGCGATCGCTGCATTTTGAGGAGAAATCAGAATCCGTTCCTCTTTATAAAGTCCAGATTGACGGATTTCATCAAGAATAGACTGAAAACTATCATTAGCGGTAGCAAACATGATTTAATCTCCGAAACTAATTAAATACAAACTCCGAATTCAGAACTCCGAACTCCGAACTCTTAAGAGAAAGATGTTCGAGCATATCAGTAACAATGGCAGTTAAATCGTAGCTATGCTGCCATCCCCAATCTTGCCGAGCTTGGGCATCATCAATTACCGCAGGCCAAGTATCGGCGATCGCCTGGCGGAAATCGGGTTGATAGTCGCAAGTAAAATTGGGAAAATACTTTTGAATTTCAGCAACTAATTCTGCTGCTGAGAAGCTAATGGCAGCGAGATTGTAACTGGAACGTACTGTTATCGATGTTGGTTCAACTTCCATTAGCTGGAGAATTGCGGCGATCGCATCGGGCATATAGATCATCGGCAAGCGAGTGTCAGGACGCACAAAGCAAGTGTAGTGACCATGCTGAAGAGCTTGATAAAATATCTCCACCGCAAAATCGGTTGTACCTCCTCCTGGAGGGGTTTTATAACTAATAATTCCTGGAAAGCGGAGGCTACGGACATCAACTCCAAAGCGATCGGCATAATATTGGCAGAGTAGTTCTCCCGTAACTTTAGTAATCCCATAAATTGTTGAGGGACTTTCAATCGTTACTTGAGGAGTTTGAAATTTAGGAGTGTTGGCACCGAATACAGCAATAGAACTAGGGCAAAAGACTTTGAGTTGATAAGATCTAGCTGCCTCTAAGATATTCCTCAGTCCATTGACATTGACATTCCAGCAGAGTTGGGGATTCTGCTCACCTTTTGCTGACAGTACTCCGGCTAAGTGATAAATCGTATCTACCTGATATTGTTCGATAATCTTACTCAGACGTTTACTATCCGTTACGTCCAAAACTTCATAGATGAATTCTTGGTTTATTGTGTCAGAAAAATTTCGACGACCACTCTCGACTACTCGAATCTCTCTATATTGCTGTCGCAAGGTTGCAACCAGGTCACTGCCAACTTGACCTCTAGAACCAGTAACTAGGATCTTTTTCATGCAAAGTAGCACCTCCAGAGTTCAATTTGCTCCAGGATGCTGCTGATAATTGTCTTAAAACTATTTAATAGCAGTTGTTATTGTGGCTCTTGGCGATAGAGACTGATTCAGCGATCGCCCTGGATTTAGTAAATTCTTTCTCCTCAAACACATTAGGCTGGAAAATAGAACTTATGTTCCTATTCTAACGATTTTTCTCAAGCGATCTCGACAGTTCCCATTACCTTAGCCCAAAAAAGTCATCTGTCCAAAAAAGGCTTTTTAGTTTTCTCCCCAATTTATAAAAACCAGACCTCGACTAAGACAGTTGGCGATCGCCGTCAAAATCTTCAAGGTTTTGCTTTAGGGGTATTTATGATTGAAGATATTGTTGTTCTTCGATAAATTGAGGCGATCGCCTCAATCTGGAGTGATGGCAACTGTATTTTTCAATCAGCTTGAAATTGTCGAGCATAAAAACTGGCATAAACACCATTTTTATCTAGTAGTAATTCCTGATGATTACCAGATTCAACTATTTGTCCTTTTTCTAATACCAAAATTCGGTCTGCCCGTCGCACTGTGGCTAAACGATGAGCAATCACGAAGACAGTGCGTTTCTGCATAATTCGTTCTAAAGCTTCTTGCACTAAAGCTTCTGATTCTGAGTCTAATGCTGAAGTTGCTTCATCTAAAATCAGGATACGGGGATTGAGCAAAATAGCACGGGCGATCGCAATTCTTTGCCGTTGTCCTCCTGAGAGGTTGACACCCCTTTCCCCCACATAAGTGAAATAGCCTTGGGATAGTTCAGTAATAAACTGGTGAGCATTAGCAATCTTGGCAGCAGCTTCCACATCTTTTAATTCATAATCAGTTTTGCCAAAGGCTATGTTTTGAGCAATCGTTCCCGAAAATAGAGTAGTTTCTTGAGGAACGATACCTATTTGTTGGCGGAGACTTTTAAGGGTTACATCTTGAATATTTACGCCATCAATCAATATTTCCCCCCGATCAAGATTATAAAAACGGGGTAATAAATTAACTAAGGTGGATTTACCTGCTCCAGAAGAACCCACCAGGGCAATTGTCTCTCCAGGATTGGCAACTAAACTGAGATTGTTAATTACAGGTACGTTCGTAGTGTAGCTAAAGCTAACGGAATTATATTCAACTTTTCCTGTTACCCCTTCCAGAGCGATCGCCTTATCTTTCTCGATTACGGTTGGTTGAATTGCTATTAACTCAAAAATTTTATCTGCTGAGGCTTGTCCTTCTTTAAAGCCATTATAGTTACTAGTAATATGGCTAATTGGGTCAATTAATAATGCTACCCCGGCTAGATAACTAACAAATTCTTTCCCTGTTAGGTTGCCCTGGGAAATTTGCCAGCCACCCAAGAAAAAAATAAAGACTACACTCATTGCTAGCAAAAAACCTACTACCAAAAACTGAAATGCTTTGGCTTTTTCTGCCTGATATTTTGCCTGACGATTGCCTTCTGCTTCCTGACTAAAGCGTTCTAGTTCATAACTTTCTGCGGCAAAAGCCTGGACTAAACGAATTCCGCCTAAGACTTCGGTTAATAATGCCGATAAATTAGAGATCCGATTTTGACTCCGTCGTGAATACTGCAAAAGTTTTTCCCCAAATGCCCCAATAATTACCGCCATTAGAGGAGCTAAAACCAAAGTTGCTAAAGTTAATTGCCAGTTTAGCCACAGCATATAGCCCAACACGACAATTAACTGCAAAATACAAGGGACAAAATCATGGAAAAACTGGTTAATTACTTCTCCAATGCGATCTATATCCTCTGTTAAGCGATAAGTTAGATCCCCTGTTTTAGCTACCTCGAAATAATTTAAACTCAACTTTTGTAAATGACTATAAACGACTTTACGCAGGTTTAAAGCAATAGTAAGAGCTGCTTTTGCCATCAGGGAATCTTGTCCATATTGAACAATACCTTTGGAGAGAAAAATAATTGCCGCAATTCCTGCAAGTCCCGCAATACCCTTAAGATCTCCTTTGCCAATATATTCTGTCATTTCTCCTGCTAGCCAAGCTTGAGCTGGCCAGAGAGTAGTAAACAAGAGAGTACAAATAAAAGCCAAGGTTATAGTCAGGCTTTGAGGTCTAATAAAAGGAATTAGCTGCCAGTAGCTAGAGCGATTATTCACGTCTATCTTCGGAGTGGAATGGTAGTCCTCAGTCTACACCAGAGCCTAATGCTGTCAATTTATTTATCACTAAATATGGCAATTAATGAGCAAAAATTGCCAAAAAAAAAGCGCGTTAGGTAGCAACGCACTGATTAAAATTGGTAAATAATAATGAATATCTAGTCTTAAATTTATTATTTCACAATTTTTTTAAAATTTTAATTTGTTCATAAAATCTTGTTGTAATTGTAGTTTTCTTCATCTTAACTTTACAAAATTCTGGCTCTTACTTTAATAAGCGATTATACTCACGGGCAATCAGCCAATAGCATTCGCAAGCAGCATTTTCTAGCTTCGCTTGAGAAATAATTTTGATCAAACCACGTTTATAGTGAATAATGCCAGCTTTTTGAAATTTACTAGTGATCGCTGAAGCGTTGGTATTCTGGTTGAGATAGTGCTGCTAATATATCGTTGCTTGCTGGAGTATTCAATCTTGAGGAAACTTTTTTTTCCTACTGAAATTTAGTTTATAAGTAACTAATGACGTAGTGTTGAATACTGATCGTACAGCTTAATTACTTCATTCTTTAGTTTGACAATATTAAAAGGCTTAGTAATTAGCTCTGCATTTTCAGTAATTCGCAAGGTAATTATTTTCTTCATTCCCACCATAGCTGTTAAAAAAATAACGGGTATAGCACAGGTAGTCCAATTAGACTTGAGCAAGGAATAGACAGTTAATCCATCATGTTTAGGCATTGATGTATCAAGTAAAATCACATCTGGCTGATATACTTGTGCTTTAGAAATTCCTTCTTTCCCATTCAAAGCCGTGAAAATATTCCAGTTCGTATCGTATCTTAAAACAAACTTAACTAGAGTATTGAAATCATTATCACCGTTAATCAATAAAAGGCTTTTAGGAATCATACTTAATTAGACACTTTTGTTCAAATGCTGATTTCAACTGCTCTATCATATTTAATTTGAGAAGCGGGTGTAAAAAGTGACTTTAATCTATCAACCAATGAGCCGATAATCTCGCAAATTCTTTTGCTGTATATGTAGCTTCATAACCACACCGATGACAGTTAAAGCTAAATTTTCGATTCCGTTCTACTTCGTAGTATTTGACCTCAACCGAGCCACAACGGGGATACAAACCTTCAAGAACAGTTGTCTCTAAATCCTTTTGTCTCTGCTGGTTCAATATATTATCGGTAATCTTCAAATAAGAATAAAAACTACTAAGAGAAGTCCAGATCAACCAAACAAGCGTCCAAACCCCCTAACTGGCTGGTCGATATCTTACCCAATTCGGATCAAGCTCGATGTTTAGTTTTCTAGAGTTCCCCAATAGCCGTAAATTAATTAGGATAATACCGTTATATTTTTGATTTCAACCAATCGAAAATATTCAATTTAATCGGTTAGAACCATTAACTTAAAAATTTGACATAGTTTTCTAGCTGTGTCTGACCGCTAGCGGACATAGTAACAACTCAATCTGAACGAAATTGGTGTTTTTCAGGCGATCGCCTGGTACATCTTTATCTATCTCAGCCGTAGGGATATAGAGAGAGTTCAACCAGGTTCTACAATATTGCCCATAAAGAGTACTGTTTCTGTGACATCATCCCTAATCGCAAAAAAGAAAGGACGATTGACATTCATAGTAAATGGTTGTGCTTCTGGAGTGGCGGATGTGATGCGAATACCAATAGAGGTAACTCCAGCGGCTTCTGTGCCTTCTTCATTAACTTCAATTAAGGTTTTATGTTTAACTTCGTCTACAGCGACGGGAGTATCAGTCAGGGGGGAAAATTCTGCCTGAGAAGGATCAAACATCTTTTTCAGGCCTAAACTAGCTAAGATATTTTTGAGTTCAGTTTCATATTCCAGCTTAAAACGGGGAATAGTAATATTTCCCTGTTGCGATCGCATTTGACTGAGCCATTCTTGCCAATTATCCAGCGTTAACTGTTGATTAAATTGTTCTAAGTTATTGGTTTCTCTAGGAAGAAAAATATACATACTTAATTCTTCTTTCTTTCCATAGGGCAGTCTCACCGCCTGAAACTGTTCATTAGCATAGTAGCGATAGTTCCCAGTTTGACTCATCATCATTTTCGGGATGGAGACGTTGGGATTGATCTGGAAAGATTGTTCTGTGGTGGAGTTGGGATCAAATTTATTAGTCCAGCTACCTTTAAAGTAAATAGCGTTAATTAAATACAGGGCATCTTGTGGGGAAGTAGAATCAATAATACCAGGAATCTTATTGGCAGTATTTTGAGCAACCCATTTATTAATGGTATTTTTGGCTGTGGAATTCGCAAAGTTTAAATTGGCTACTTCCGCTTGATAAAAGTTCTTGGCATTGTCAATGAATTCTTTTTTTAAAGCGATATTTTGGTTTACCCAAAGTGAGTTAGCGATCGCCAGTTGAACATCAGAGTCAGCAGTTTTTAGAGTTTCAATCAGTTTTGAGTAACTAGCGTCAATAGTCTTAGTTTCTAATTGGTTGAACTGCAAAACTTCAGTCATCTCCCTAAGAGTTTCGCCACTAGTACCATTGCGAGTCATAGCCAAAGCAAGGGCAATACTACTGGGAGAGATCATTACATTTTCTGTGGGTTGTCGGGTCTGAATCTGTGAGAACAAATTAAACCCAAAACTATTGTTCGCGCTAACTATTTGATTTGTTTTGGTTGCCATATCCGTTTGGGAGACAATTAACTTGCTGGGTGCAAAGTTATTATTATTTTTAGTTGAATGTAAAGAACCAGCTTCTTCTTGAGAAACGAGCCAAATTAAAATTAGAAGTAAGCTAACCCCAAGAGTTCCCAAAATAGTATTACGGTTCATTAGCCACGATAATATAGTGCAGATTGTATAGCTTTAGACAGAATCGATTAATCGTAAGTTCCTTGAGTCGGCTATAGAGATCAATTATTATTAAAGGAGTATTAACTTGTGTCAAAGCAAACTAATTCTCTTCACATTGTTTATTTAAATTGCGGACGTGATGTGTAGCGTCTTAACAGGATATGAAATTACCTATTGTTGCTGTTATTGGTAGACCCAATGTTGGGAAATCTACCTTTGTTAATCGTTTAGCCGGAGATAAACAGGCGATCGTCCACGATGAACCAGGAATTACTCGCGATCGCACTTATCGTCCAGCATTTTGGCAGAATCGAGATTTTCAGGTGGTAGATACGGGAGGATTGGTTTTTGATGATGATACTGAATTCCTACCAATGATTCGCCAGCAAGCAATGGCAGCTTTGGTCGAGGCTTCTGTCGCCATTTTTTTGGTAGATGGTCAATTAGGTCTCACTGCTGGCGATCGTGAAATTGCTGAGTGGTTACGTCGTCAATCTGTTCCTGTTGTTTTAGCAGTTAATAAATGTGAATCGATAGAACAGGGTATGAGCCAGGCAGCCGAATTTTGGGAATTGGGTTTAGGTGAGCCTTACCCAATTTCAGCAATTCATGGTAGTGGCACTGGAGAACTACTAGATGAACTAATTACCCATTTGCCTTCAGTAGATGAACTAGTAGAGAGTGACGAAATCAAGGTAGCGATTATTGGTCGTCCTAACGTTGGCAAGTCTAGCTTACTCAATGCCATAACTGGGGAACAGCGTTCAATTGTTAGTCCAATTTCTGGCACAACTAGAGATGCGATCGATATGATAGTCACCCGTGGAGATCGAACCTATCGTCTGATTGATACAGCAGGTATCCGTCGCAAGAAAAATGTCAATTACGGCGCAGAGTTTTTTAGCATTAATCGAGCATTTAAAGCCATACGACGTTCTGATGTGGTACTGTTTGTGATTGATATTCTTGACGGTGTTACAGAGCAAGATTTAAAACTAGCAGCACGCATTATTGATGAAGGTAGAGCAACTATTTTAGTCTTAAATAAATGGGATGCAGTAGATAAAGACTCTGGCACAATCTATGAATACAAAAAGCAGATTATGGATCGCTTATACTTTATGGATTGGGCAGAAATGATCTTTGTCAGTGCTATTACTGGTCAAAGAATTTCCAAAATATTAGATTTAGTAGATACTGCCGCTGAAGAACATCGCCGTCGCGTTAGCACCTCAGTAATTAACGAAGTATTAGAAGAAGCTGTTAGCTGGCATTCACCACCGACAAATCGTCAGGGGAAACAAGGCAGAATTTACTATGGAACTCAAGTAAGTACTCAACCACCAACTATTGCTTTATTTGTCAACGACCCAAAACGATTCAATGATAACTATCGTCGTTATATAGATCGTCAATTTCGTAAGCAGCTAGGTTTTACCGGCACACCCATGCAGCTAATTTGGCGCGGTAAGAAAATGCGAGATTTGGAACGAGGAGCTAATAAAGCAACTAAAGTTAAATAACTGATATTACCCAGCTCAAGGAGATTTGAAAGGATTTACGCAGTGAAACGAAAAACCAGGGGTTAGGGAATTGAGGGTTTTGGGGGATTTTTATCAATTTTTCCCTATTTCCTTATTTCCCTTACTCGTTTTAGCTAATTACTCTAATCGATTGTTGACTGAAAATCGTCCTGATCGGCGAAAATTTCAAAAGCCTTATCTAATTGGGTAAGTTCAAACATAATACGTACAGAGGGAGCCAAAGAACAAATTCCGAACCTAAGACCCAAACTTTCTGCTAAACGAAACGCCTTGATTAAAGCCATTAATCCTGCACTATCCATGAACTCCACGGATTCCATGTCTACTAGTAAAGCAGAATCAACTGTAGATTTTACTTCAACAGCCAGGCGCTCTAAAAATTCTGAAGCATTAGCGGCACTCAGAAATCCTTGGGGTCGAAAGGTAGTAAACTGCGGACGTATTTTTGTGCTGCTCATGTCGATTTTTTCTCGCTCTAGATATTACTTAAAAAACTAATTGAGTTTTATGTTCCAAGAATAATCCGTTAATTCACGGATATCCACATTTAATAATCTACTTGACATAAACTTTACGAAATCTTGATATGAATATGAAGTATGACTAAACGTTTAAATGGAAATGTATTTCAGCTTACTTATAATTAATAATGCCTTATCAGCATCATACTAAATTAAAATCAATGGTTGATTGATTTCAAAAGCTTTAGTCAGGTGAAATAAATCATCCTTACAGTTTATATTCAATTTTAAAATTTTTCATATCGCGAAAATTACCGAAGTTCTAGTTAGCTTTTGCTGAACTGTGACAAGTATCGTTCAATTAAGATGGATATATTATGAGTTAATTTAACCAAATAGTTGGTAATGAAATTTACTAAAAATGAAATTTGCTTAGACAAGCTTGCTAAGATGATTTTTCTGTCAATTAGACTAGAAGATAAATGTAAAAAACTAGAACAAAACTTAAATTATTGTTTTCATCCTGAAACAATAATGATGAAAAATTCTTTTTTTAGATTGAAAACTTATCTTTATTGGCTTGCCAAACTTGTTGCACAAATTTGTTTAGGTATTGTCGACTAGATTTC
The DNA here is from genome assembly GCF_000332195.1 of Pleurocapsa sp. PCC 7319. Lineage (NCBI taxonomy): Bacteria > Bacillati > Cyanobacteriota > Cyanophyceae > Pleurocapsales > Pleurocapsaceae > Pleurocapsa > Pleurocapsa sp. PCC 7319. The sequence goes on along the minus strand of NZ_KB235922.1, from coordinate 799,358 downwards.
TTTTGTACTGAAGATTCGGCAGAGTCGTCACTTAATAGATGTACGAAAGAAACTACTTCCGTATCCAAAGCAGGTCGGAATAGTATCATGGGCCACAACAGATCAGAACACGATTTCAAATTAATTAAATTTAAACTAGTACCATTAAAATGGTCACTAAAATTCCCTTTAGTCATGCACATCGGTCTAAACCAACATAGTCCACGTTGAGGCAATAATTGAATTACTTCACCGTAGAGACGGGTATGTTGATGTTCTAGATAGATGATTTGAGCAACTGCGAATAGCAAATTTTGATCAGTAGCAGCAGTACCATCCATAGTTAACAGAGAAAAAAAATAATTTTGGAGCCTGATTATTCGCCAAGGCTGGGTCAAACTGCTTAATCTGTAAAAATTGATTTTCCGAGACTTTTTGAACTTGACCCAGGTTGTATCAGGCATTTAAGGTGGCTAATAGGCCTGATTCTGGTTAATCAAATCAACTTAAGATATATATATGTAATTTAAATCTTTGAGTTTATTGCATATTTTATCTACGCTTTCTGACAATTCTTCAAGATCAGTCCGACATTCGACTTCTGGATTAGTAGGTGGTTCATAAGGATCATCGATACCAGTAAACTGTTTGATTTCTCCTGCTCTGACTTTCTTATAAAGACCTTTAACATCTCGCTCTTCACAAACTGATAAAGGCGCGTTGACAAAAACCTCGACAAAGTTGTCAATATTGCCTCTCATTTCTTCTCTAATCGCACGATAAGGAGAAATAACAGGAACTAAAACAATTACGCCATTACGAGCTAAAAGCTTAGCTACAAAACCAATTCGGCGAATATTTGTATCGCGATCTTCTTTCGAAAAGCCGAGATCTTTAGTTAAGTTTTCTCTAATTTCATCACCATCTAACACTTCAAGTTGATATCCTTCGGATTTCAGCTTTTCAGTGAGTGCATCAGCAATGGTACTTTTACCCGCGCCACTAAATCCCGTGAACCAAACAGCTACTCCATTCTGCTTCATAATTGTTTATATTCCGTAAAATGATTTTACACCTCTCAGTATTTTACTTGCTTTGATCGTTTTTGCAATTTTTTAAATTTTGACCAAGTTTTGATGAAGTTATTATTTTGTTTGGGAGTAATTGCTGAAGGTAGATCATGAAATTCTATTGACAGGAGCAAACTAGGAGAAGCGACTTTATAATACCGAGCCTAGTGTCATGATCAGAAACATCAAAACCAGGACAGTAAATACTCCTAAAAAAAAGCTACTAATAAACAAAATATTTTGTCGGCTTTGACTCAAATATTTGGATATACTTCGGGATTTATAATTAAGACCCCTAACTGTCTCCCAAGGACCCTTATTTAGATTATCTGTCAACAATTTAGTTCTAATTTCTTGCTGCACCTTGGCATACTGATTAGTTAAATCGACAATTGTGTTTTCTTGAGATTGAATCGCTTTTTGTAATTGCGACATACCAGTTGTTAGATTAGATAGAACCTGGTTTATCTGTGATGAATGGGTCGAATCAAGTTGAGCTTCAGCAGATTGAGGAATAATCGTGGCGATTTCATGGGTTACTGCTTCTATGTCTGAAGAACTCTCTTCGGATGGTGATTTAGACCAATTACCCACTAAAGGTCCAATTTGAAAAAATCCTTTTTCTGTTAAACGAATAATATCGGCGATATCTTTAACATTGCTGTTTTTAAGGACATAACCTCTTGCCCCAGCCTTAAGAGCAAGATCGAGTTGTTGTCGATTATCCTGGCTAGTAAACAAAAGTATTTTTATCCCAGGATGTTCTTGAGTAATTATCTCTGTTGCTGCTATACCATCAAGTTCTCCAGGCATTTCTATATCCATCAACACAATATCAGGTTGATGTTCTTTGATTTGAGCGATCGCCGCTGAACCACTGTCAGCTAAACCAACTACTTGTATATCTAGTTGATTAGCTAAATTAATTTTGAGAAACTCTCGAATAGTATGTTGATCGTCAACGATGATAACTCTAGTCATAGTTAAGGAAACATTGTGGTGTTGAACTTGAAAATCAACGTTGAGAAAATTTAGAAAAGCCAAGCGTATACTTTTATTTAATAATCATATAATATTATGTGGAAAATGTAATAAAAATAGACAAAAATCCACTATTGTGTACTAGTAGTTGTGGGTGTAAATGAAATTATCAGTTCCAAATAATTAAAAAGCTGAGAATTAATAGCTTTTGATTTTCTACTTTCTGATGGCAATACTAGTACATTTCAAAGTTATTCAATAGGAGATAATGCATGTTGCGACTCGAACAAATAAGCAAAATTTACACCACGGGCGAGGTTCTAAAAAATGTTACTTGGGAAGTAAAGCCTGGGGAAAGAGTTGGCTTGGTTGGGGTTAATGGTGCAGGAAAATCCACCCAACTAAAAATAATTAGCGGCGAAATTGAGGCTACTTCAGGAGAAGTCATTCGTCCTGCCAGCCTTAAAATTGCCTACCTAACTCAAGAGTTTGAAGTAGAACCAACTCGGACTGTTTACGAAGAATTTTGGACAGTTTTTACGGAAGCAAACTCTCTTCATCAGGACATGGTTCAAGTACAGCACGATATGGAGGATGCTGAACCTGAGGAGTTAGATAAGTTAATTAATAAGCTTGATAAGTTACAGCGTAAGTTTGAAGCCTTGGATGGTTATGCTTTAGATGCCCAAGTAGAGAAAATATTACCAGAGATGGGATTTGCTGCTGAAGATGGAGAGCGACTGGTAAGTTCTTTCAGTGGTGGTTGGCAGATGCGAATGAGTCTCGGTAAAATTCTGTTGCAAGAACCAGATTTATTACTGTTAGATGAGCCAACAAATCACTTAGATTTAGAAACTATTGAGTGGTTAGAAAATTATCTGCGAGGCATTAATACACCAATGGTCATAGTTTCCCATGACCGTGAATTTTTAGATCGTCTCTGTACCAAAATTGTCGAGACAGAACGGGGCATTTCTACTACTTATCCAGGCAATTATTCAGCATATCTACAGCAAAAAGCAGAAATGCGCTTAGCTCAGGGAGCTACTTACGAAAGACAACAAAAAGAATTAGCCAAGCAGCAAGAATTTATTGAAAAGTTTCGTGCCAGTGCCACCCGCAGTACCCAAGCTAAAAGTAGAGAAAAGCAATTAGAGAAAGTCGAATTAGTAGAAGCACCGGCTGCCAACTTAAAAAGTCTTAAATTTCGTTTTCCTCCATCTCCCAGAAGCGGTCGAGAAGTAGTTGTGATTGAAGACTTGGTTCATACCTATAACAACGATATTTTGTTTTTAGGCGCAGAATTGACCGTTGAAAGAGGCGATCGCATTGCGATTTTAGGACCAAATGGTTCAGGAAAATCTACTCTATTGCACATGATCATGGGAATGGAAAAATTTGACGAAGGAAAAGTAGAAATTGGTAAACACAATGTAATTCCTGGCTATTTTGAGCAAAATCAAGCAGAAGCTTTGGATCTAAATAAAACTGTGATGGATACGATTCACGACGAAGTTCCTGACTGGAAAAATGAGCAGGTACGAACTCTCTTGGGTCAGTTTTTATTTAGTGGAGATACGGCTTTCAAACAAGTAGAAGCTTTAAGTGGTGGTGAAAAAGCTCGTTTGGCACTAGCAAAAATGCTGCTCACCCCTGCTAATTTATTGTTGCTGGATGAACCAACTAATCATTTAGATATTCCCGCCAAAGAAATGTTGGAAGAAGCGTTACAAAACTATGATGGGACAGTGGTTATTGTTTCCCACGATCGCTATTTTATTTCCCAAGTCGCCAACAAAATTGTCGAAATTCGGGATGGGGAGTTAGTTATTTACCCAGGAGATTATCACTATTATTTAGATAAAATTGCTGAGGAAAAAGAAAAAGCAAGGCAGAAAGCCGAAGCTGAACTGAAAGCTGCCAAACAAGCTGCTAAAAGAGCCAAACAAGCCGCTAAAAAGAAGCAGAAAAAAGCCAAAGCTTAGATTGATTAATCATGGAATTAGAGCAACAATTAGCGGAACTAATTAACGATGCCACCAATTATGGTCTTCCTCCAATAGTAATTGAAAAAGCGATCGCTCCAGTTTTAGAGCTATTTGCTGGTCAACTACAACACCTAGAATATTATGTATTGCAAAATTTAGATCATGATTGGATTTTAACTACCATAGCGAATCCCCAACGATCGCAGGAAAAGAAGGTGATTTATGCTTTTGTTTCGGTGCAGGATGCTCGCACCTTTCAAAGAGAAACTAATCCTGATTTAATCGCTATGCCGATTCCGATTGCTCAGCTTTTATTTAGGCTATTTTCACTACAGCAAGTGGATAGCATTATTTTTTTAGAAGATTCTCAGAATTTTAATCGCGGGATTGAAATCAAGCGTGAGCAGCTATCAAACTTAATCAAACAGCAACTTAAGCAGCTAAAACAAAATCCACCTAATATTGCTTAAATATCTGCAAAAAAAAAAAATATTTTGCTAAATAATATTGATATTTATATCAAATCTAGATCGATTCAGTCATTAGTCTAATCTGTCTCGCTATAATTGCACTTTGGCTTAAAATTTTGCTTGAATAGTCGGATAGTTAAACAAAAAATATCACACATAATATTTATTCAATCAATTTATCACCTCTATCTCAATCAACTGCAAAATTTTAAGCCTGATAATTTTTTGTATTTAATCAGTACTTGGAAAGTATCACGACATTTAAAGTATATGTCTAACGCTCTTAATTCAAATAATTCCTCAGGATATTCTGGAGTTGATCGCCTACAAAAAGAATTGACAGAGTTTAATCGCTTTCATTTAAAAGGAGAGTATTCTTGTCCTGTATGTCGCCACGGTAAAGTTTCAGAAATGCCGTTGATGGAAACTTTTTCTTGTAACTTTTGCCAGCATATTTTTATAACCAACTTTGACAAACAATTACTGAAGATGGCTGATAGTCAGTTACCTTTAACCTGGTACTGGAATGGCAAAACTTGGAAAGGAATTCAAAGAGAAGGGACAGAGATGGGTTGGGGATACTTCGTATTTGCAGTAGGATTTATTTTCATTCCTACTGCAATTATCGCTTGTGGTGCATACCTGTTTCCTCCAGTAACTGGTAGCTTTTTATCTTGGTTGCCTCTATTTTGGACGATCCTAACTTTTTGCGCTCATTTATTTTGCATAATTTGGTTAGTAATTGAATATTATCAATTTCCCATTTTTCTATACGTTAGAGCTTTAAAAAGGAAACTATCTTTAATTGATAATTGAGAAAAATAGAATGATTAAACTTAGTTAGGTGCAATGGGTAATGTTCTTCCTTCTACTCGGTCGAAGTAAGGCATTACTTCATCGGTATAGTCGATCGGTAATACAGCACAAACATTTTCATGAGGACGAGGAATAATTACCCAAGATTCCAAGGTAGCTCCTTCGGCTCGTTCTACAGCGTCTATTCCGGCAGCCATAGCGGTTTTAACTTCAGAAACATCACCGCGAATATTAACGGTAAAACGTGCACTACCGACACGGATGTAGCCTACCAAGGTTACTCTGCCTGCTTTTACCATAGCATCTGCTGCTGCTAGTATCCCTGGAAATCCTTTGGTTTCGATCGCTCCTACCGCAGATTGAGACGGCATAAAATTTCTCCTTAAACTACTAATTACAAATACCAATAAAAGTAATTCTTAATTACATTTACGAGTTCTAATTTTAGCTGCTTTTGGTAATTTTTGAACTAAAATCAACTCGCACTATCAGTCCACAGCTTGGCTAGGGCTGAATTACGAGGGTAAAATTGTGCTCCTGAGGATAATCTAGAAGCGATATTGCTCTACTTCTGTAGTGTACTCAATCGGTAAAACAGCAACTACATTGTCTGGAGGATTAGGCACAGTATAGTGAGTGATTACTTTTCCGCCGAAGGTGTTATCGGCAGTAATTAGTCCTGCTTCCATAGCAGGCTTTACTTCCGAAATAGGACCACGAATGGCAATTACAAATGTGCCACTTTCCCCTTTGTCAAAATAAACTAAAGTAACGCGACCAGCTTTTAACATCGCATCAGCAGCAGCTAAAATAGCAGGAAAACCTAGAGTTTGAATTACTCCTACTGCATGTTGTTGTGACATAAATTTTCCGACTTCAAATTTTAATGATTGAGGTAATGATTATCTAGATTACTATATCTTGATGGCACTCGGTTCAGATCCAGTTGCAATAATGCGATCGCAACCTGATTTAGGTCTTGCCCACTGATATTGGTGTTCTTGAGGATTGCCCCAACATAAACCAAGATAAATTTCAGTGCGGGCGGCATCAATTTCGGCCCATTCGGTTTGTTTAACTATCTTCTGTAAATAGTTAAAGGTTATTTTTTGATGGTGTTTACCGTTATGATCGGCTTTGCCATTAACTAGCCAAAAATTCATCTTGTCAGTAACTTGGTACCAAAAGTTCAAAATCTTGGTTCGCGCTGCCAGCAAAATCTCTTTATCCCCTGGGATAGGGATCAATTGATTATGTATTTCGGGATAGGTAATAGTTTGTTGGTTAAAAGTACAGGTTCGCCAAATAATCCCTGAGACTTGATGCTGTTGTTGATACTCATGAATCTGATGCCGAAAATCTCGATAAGCAAAGACTTTGTTCACTTGATCCATATTCAAGGCTTTAGCAACCACAGGGTCATTAATCCTTTGTGCTGATGATAAGACAATCCGTTTCCCTTTCCAGTTTTCTTTTAACTCGCAGTCTAGTATTTTGATTAGTTCGTCGGTGGTATATGTCATCAATCTAATGCGACTATGCCTTCTCTATCTGCAATTGTATCGTTGCTCTTAAGCTGCTTAACAGGGTTTAATTTTTGATTAACCTCAGACTTAGTATTATCCGTAACAATTTCAATATTATGATGATGATGGAGCAAGTATTGGTTGATAAGTTATGTCGTCAGAAAAGATAGAAATTTGTCCAGTATGTCAAGTTCAGATCAAAAATGATCGCGAAGTAATATTTAGTACTGGGAAGCCAGGCGATCGCACTAAACTTTGGGCGCGAGTCTGTCAGTATGTCGCAGACAAACGAGAGGGCTGTATCAATCAAGATGCTGATAAAATCGGCATGATTAAACAAACGGATGGCTATAAAGCGATCAAATTCGAACAGCACGAGTGATAATAGTAGTCTTTAGATTGAGGATTGACGAATTTCTTGGTTACGATTACCAATAAAATCTCTTAAGTAGTTAACAGGTAGCAACCTTTGATTAGAAAAATACCCGATAAATCTTATACCTTTAGCGACTATTTTAAACTCAATTGTGAGCCTTTGGATATTGCCAATCACTTTGGCTACAAACTAGAAAAAATACAGTTTTCCACAACTATTCAAATCAAACCTTTGCCCCAAGAAATAGAGCAGAATGTCGGTGACTTAAAACACAAATTAATTAAACGCCTTAAAGGTTACTATTTTAGTGCTGAGATAGCCAAGCGTGGCGTATATGTCGATCCTGTTATTGCCCTACTTTATGATTGGCTGGAATTCAAGGTTCTGATTGAATATTCAATCGAAGTTAATGATCGGTTGAAGGGAACACTAGATTATTTAATTACTACTGAAGATAAAAAAATAGCGGTGATTGAGGCTAAAAAAGATGATTTGGAAAAAGGCTTTTCTCAGCTAATACCAGAGATGATTGCCTTGAGAGAAGATAACGAACAAGATATATTTGGTGTAGTTACCACTGGATCGTCATGGCAGTTTGGGAAACTTAACCAAAACACCATCTATCAAGATATTGATTTGTACTCTTGTCCTGGCCAATTAAGACAAATAGTAACTATTTTTGCCGCTTTTCTGACTCAATAATCAACAATTTCAACGATCTAATGATCTTGTTTATTTAACCTAAAAATAGCTTATAAGAAGGATTCGAACTTTCGTCCCAGTAACGATAACCCAGGGAATTAATAAACTTTTGCCACGCTGGCATTTCTTCAGGGGGAACTTGCATTCCCACCGCAATTCGCCCATAGTCCGCACCATTATTACGGTAGTGGAACAAGCTAATATTCCAATTAGGACTCATACAGCTGAGAAACTTCATCAATGCCCCAGGACGTTCAGGAAACTCAAAACGATATAATAATTCGTTTTCGGCTAAAGGAGAGCGTCCTCCTACCATGTGACGGAGGTGCATTTTAGCCAATTCATCATCAGTCAGATCGATAGTTTTAAACCCTTGGGTTTCAAATTTAGCTTGAATTTCTGTGGCATCAGCGCGATTTTGAATTTGTACTCCCACAAAAATATAAGCTTTATTCTCGTCGGAAATACGATAGTTAAACTCTGTCAGATTGCGTTTGCCGATACACTCACAAAAGCGCTTAAAGCTGCCTCGTTCTTCAGGAATAGTAACCGCAAAAATTGCCTCCCGGCGTTCGCCAAATTCTGCCCTCTCTGAGACAAAACGCAGCCGATCAAAGTTCATATTGGCACCACAAGCGATCGCCACTAGGGTTTCTCCCTGAATATTTTCTCTCTCAACATAGGCTTTGGCTCCGGCGATCGCCAATGCTCCTGCAGGTTCTAGAATAGAACGAGTATCCTGAAATACATCTTTAATGGCGGCACAAGTATCATCAGTATCCACCAAGATAATTTCGTCCACATAATCCTGACAGAGACGAAAAGTTTCGGCTCCCACCTCTCTGACTGCTACCCCATCAGCAAATAAACCCACTCTGGGCAAACAGACCCGATATCCGGCTTGCAAAGACTGAGACATAGCATCAGCATCAACGGGTTCAACACCAATAATCTTAATTTCAGGACGTAATCGCTTGATATATGCAGCAACCCCCGCAATTAAACCACCACCACCAATTGCCACAAAAATAGCGTGAATTGGTTGCTGATATTGGCGCAAAATTTCCATGCCGATTGTTCCCTGTCCGGCAATTACGTCCGGGTCATCAAAGGGATGAATAAAAGTTAAACCTTTTTCTTGGCATAACTGTTTGGCATAATCACAAGCATCATCGTAGGTATCTCCATGTAAGACAACATTACCTCCCCGGGACTTAACCGCATCAACTTTTACTTGGGGGGTAGTAATAGGCATCACAATAATCGCCGTTGTTCCTAGTTGCTTGGCAGCCAAAGCAACTCCCTGAGCATGATTTCCAGCTGAAGCAGCAATTACCCCTTGATTAAGGACTTCACCAGGTAGCTGTGCCATTTTGTTATAGGCACCTCGCAATTTGAAAGAAAATACCGATTGCATATCTTCTCTTTTCAGCAAGAGTTTATTTTGTAGTCTGGCTGACAAAATTGGTGCATATTCTAGAGGGGATTCTTGGGCGACATCATATACACGAGCGTTGAGAATCCTCTCTAAATAGTCGGATTTCATGGCAGGATTGCTAGATTAAAGATTGCTAAATAAAGATGATCTTTAATCTTATCTTAAAAAGCTGTCAGCTTTCAGCCTTCAGCTCTTAGCTTTTAATTTACATAACTTAGAAAATTTTTTTTAAAACCTTGCACAATGGTTTTTTTGAGGCGAACATTAATACTGTTTAAACACAGTTATATTGATTTAGTAGCAATCAATATTCCAAAAGTGTCGTAGGCTTTTGCGAAGCAAGTCCTTAAACTCAACCTTCTCGAAGAGTACCCGAAGGGCTAATGGCTAATAGCTGATAGCTGATAGCTAGGAGCAAAGCTCCTTTACGTTTCAGATTGCACAGTTTTAATCACAGGTAAATGACTCAAGGGAATGGTAAAAGTTACAGTAGAACCTAAACCTTCACCCATACTGTAAAAAGAAATTGTTCCTCCCATTGCCTCCACAAGTTTCTGAGAAATTGCCAATCCTAGCCCAGTGCCTCCATAAGATTTAGTTCGTGAACCATCCACTTGATAAAAGTTTTCAAACAGCTTATTTTGCTTTTCCAGAGAAACCCCAATTCCTGAGTCAGCAACGCTGATTTTCACCATCCCGAGAAATTCTTGACCCTGGAATTCAACTTTTTTATTATTTACTTCAGCACTGATTACAATCCCTCCCTCCCGAGTAAATTTAATTGCATTGCCCACGAGATTTAAGATGACCTGAAGTATGCGTTGATAGTTGCCGTACATGGTCACTGGAGTCAGGGTGGCAGGATATTTAATTTGGAAACTCAAATTTTTTTGTTCTGCTTGGGTGCGAATTAGATGATCGACATTGTGAAACAGTTCGTCTAATTCAATTTCCGTCAATTCTAGCTCCATTTTGCCCGCTTCAATTTTAGCGATGTCGAGAATATCATTAATTAAATTGAGCAGGTGAATTGAGGATTTATAAGCTTCTTCAATAAATTCTCTCTGTTCTTCGGGATTATCTGCCATTCCCTCCAGAAGCAACTTTAAAAAACCAATAATGCCATTGAGAGGAGTACGAAGTTCATGAGAAGTATTAGCCAAAAAATCGCTTTTGAGACGATTTGCTTCTTCTGCTTGAATACTTGCTTGCTCCACTTCACGATAAAGCTTCGCTAAAGATATTGCTGCGTCAACCTGTTCGGCAATTTCTTTGAGCAATTCCATTTCTGCCGTTGTCCAATGACGATAGCGATCGCACTGCTGCAAACAAATCAAAACATTGTGTTTACTATTGCAATCAGTTGATACAACTAGAACTGATTTACGTTGCAGAATATCTTGTCCGATAAAATCGACGGCTACAGGATAAGCGGATTTTAGAGCTGGTTTATAATGGGCCTCGTTATTCCAATTTGTTTGATGTTCTGATGTTGAGCGGTATTCAGGGTGACAATATTCTGCTTCTACAGCTAGTTTAGAAAAATGAGTATAGTTAGTTAGAATTAAGCAGCGACTGACGGCAAAAGTTTCTCCCAGGTTGTTGACCGTCTGCTGAAAAATAGTCTCTAAATCTAGACTGCGACGAATTTCACGGACAACTTGATTTAATAGTTTTTGATAGCTGTAAATGGCAGCTGGTACTTCATTTTGAGCAAATGAAAACATAGCAGTTTTCTGTAGCAAATGCCCCATGACCAAAACTTTCTGCGGTTCTCCTTCAGGCGGAAGTATAGGGCTAATTACCAACTCAAAAGAATAGGTGACTTGACCACATTGAAATAGGCAATAACATTGTTCAGGTAGTCGACGTTGAATAACGCGATTAATCTTTTCTAGATAAGCTGCAAAATCAACTGGAGCAAATACATTATTTTTAGATAAACTCGAAGCTGAACTAATATCTGAATAAACCTTGTCTTGGCATTTTAATCCGTGTTCGTCAGCTTTTGACCACCAAAAAGATAAATAATTACCTATATTATCTTGGGTGAAAACTAATTCTGCTCCCAAATTCTGCCACCCGATTTTATCGGCTGACGAAGCAATAGTAGTATCAGATAGTTCTGAATCAAATCTTGGGAGCATGGGCAAACAGGTCAGATTTGGCTGGAGTTCCAACCTCAAAATTGAACTCCTTCCTGAAACTATAACCTATAGATATCCAAGCTAGGAAAAACCGTTTGCTTGCTATTTATATATACCCTATGTATTTCAATTATTTGATGTAACATCAGAATAATTAACAAAAGATATATTAATTTCTTTTAATCGTTCCATTCTCCATTGGGTGGCAGAGGTGGGTTACGCCGAAAGGTTCGAGTTAAGTCGGTGTTATCTTCCCGTTCTCCGTTGAGCCACTGCTTGATAGCTACTTCGATAACTCGACTGGGATCGTTGGTCAAATGCTTAATTTGTTCTACAATCTCCGAGTCAAGATCGATTGAAACTCTGATTCTTTCCCGCGATCGCTCTAAAGGTGATAGATCATCATTCATAGAAGTTCTTTTCCTGATTTTATTTTCATTCTACCTGCTGAGCTTGAGCTGAGATAAAAACAAATGAACTTGAGGAAAATCTGTAATAGATTAGAAAATAGGTAAAAATGAACATTACAATAGTTTAAAGAATACTAACTTTTAAAGACTTTTAATTCTTATAAATTTTTATGACTGACGTTCCCGTCTCTCGCATCCGTAATTTTTCAATTATTGCTCATATAGATCATGGTAAATCGACCTTAGCTGATCGTATGTTGCAAGACACTGGCACTGTTGCTCAAAGGCAAATGAAGGAACAATTTCTCGACAACATGGATTTAGAGCGAGAGCGAGGAATTACCATCAAGCTTCAAGCCGCCAGGATGAATTACACGGCTCAAGATGGACAAGAGTATGTTTTAAATTTAATTGATACTCCTGGTCATGTAGACTTTTCTTATGAAGTATCTCGTTCTCTAGCTGCTTGTGAAGGAGCATTACTGGTAGTCGATTCCTCCCAAGGAGTTGAAGCACAAACTTTGGCTAATGTTTATTTAGCCCTAGAAAATGATCTAGAAATTATTCCCGTACTCAACAAAATCGATTTACCTGGTGCAGAACCGGAGCGTGTTGCCCAAGAAATTGAAGATGTAGTTGGTTTAGACTGTACTGATATTATCCAAGCTTCAGCTAAAGTGGGTTTAGGGGTAGACGATATTTTAGAGGCGATCGTGCAACAAGTGCCACCGCCCCAGGATACTGTAGACGAACCGTTAAGAGCCTTAATCTTTGATAGTTATTATGATGCCTATCGGGGCGTAATAGTCTATTTTCGCGTCATGGATGGCAAAGTCAAGAAAGGTGATAACGTTCGCTTAATGGCATCAGGCAAGGAATATGTAATTGATGAGCTAGGAGTTCTGTCGCCAACTCAAATTGAAGTTGATGAGCTTCATGCAGGAGAAGTAGGCTATTTTGCAGCTGCCATCAAAGCTGTAGAAGATGCTCGTGTGGGAGATACGATTACCTTGGTTGAAGCTGCTGCCCCAGAACCTCTTCCTGGTTACACAGAAGCCAAACCAATGGTTTTTTGTGGGCTATTTCCTACCGACTCCGATCAATACCCCGATTTAAGGGAAGCTTTGGATAAACTAAAGCTAAATGATGCCGCCCTTTCCTACGAACCTGAGACCTCAAGTGCTATGGGTTTCGGTTTCCGTTGTGGGTTCTTGGGATTGCTGCATATGGAGATTGTCCAGGAAAGACTGGAGCGAGAATATAATTTGGAACTGATTACTACTGCCCCTTCCGTAATTTATCGCGTTACCACAGTAGACGGTGAGATAATTGAAATCGATAATCCCAGTCTGTTACCCGACCCCCAAAAGCGCGAGAAAATTGAAGAACCCTATATTAAAGTCGAAATAATTACTCCCGAAAACTTTGTCGGTACCTTGATGGACTTATGTCAAACTCGACGGGGAGTATTTAAGGACATGAAATACTTTACTCAAAATCGTACTTGCTTGGTCTATGAATTGCCTTTAGCAGAGGTAGTAACTGACTTTTTCGACCAGATGAAATCGCGAACCAAAGGTTATGCCAGTATGGAATATCAGATGTTGGGCTATCGTTCCGATCAGCTGGTTAAGTTAGATATTCTGGTAAATAAGGATCCAGTAGATGCTCTTTCTACTATTGTCCATAAAGATAAAGCTTACTACGTTGGTCGTGCATTAACCGAAAAACTCAAAGAATTAATTCCTCGTCATCAATTTAAAGTACCAATTCAAGCTGCTATAGGCTCTAAAGTAATTGCCAGCGAACATATTCCTGCTTTACGTAAAGATGTCTTGGCAAAATGTTATGGGGGTGATATCTCCCGTAAGAAAAAATTGCTTCAAAAGCAAGCTAAAGGTAAAAAACGCATGAAAGCTATTGGTACTGTAGATGTACCTCAAGAAGCTTTTATGGCAGTTTTAAAATTAGGTTCCAGTTCTTGATACCTTCTCCTACTAAACCACTGTCGGGATAAGTTTTCTTGTCTTTAGTACTTAAAAATTATGACTACTCAAGATTTTTCCGAATCTTCTGAGATGAATAATCGCCCGAAACGTCAGGTGGGAATGTTGACTATTTTTCGTCTCGGCTTATTTAATATGGGACTGGGATTAATGGCAGTATTAACCCTCGCCGTATTAAATCGGGTAATGATTAGTGAATTAGATATACCCGCAACTCTGACAGGGGGAATCCTCTCGACATCGTTATTTGTTGCCCCTGCAAGAGTCTGGTTCGGACAACTATCGGATCATAAACCCATAGCAGGAAAATATCGTACTAATTATGTCCTGCTAGGAACAGCTATTTTCGGTTTAGCAGTATTTTTAGCAGTTCAAGTATTATGGCAATTAGGAACAGTTGTCAGAAATAGCGGGGGGTGGCTGTGGAATACCCAAACTATCGGCTGGAGTGCTTTGTTAGCTCTGATTATGACAATTTATGGTTTAGCAGTTAGTTCCAGTTCGACACCATTTACTGCTCTACTCGTTGATATTTCTGAATCAGAAAGGCGCTCAAAATTAGTCTCGGTAGTTTGGTCAATGTTGATGGTAGGTATAGTAATTGGCGGAATTACCGGTAGTGTCGTTTTTAAAAGAATCGAAGTTGACGGAGTTGCCGCAGGTAATATTCCCTTAGAAATATTACAACCACCAATAAATTTTGTATTTGGTTTTGTCCCCTTTTTAGTTCTTGCCTTAGCTATTATTGCCACTTGGGGAGTAGAAAAAAAATATTCTCACTTTATGGCTAGGAACTCTTTAACTAATCGGGAAGACAGTATTAGTATCGGTAGGGCAATTCAAGTATTGACTACTAGCCGACAAACTGGAATCTTCTTTGCTTTTTTATCTGTTCTCACTATTGGTTTATTTATGCAGGAAGCGGTATTAGAACCCTATGGTGGGGAAGTTTTCGGCATGAGTATTGGTGAAACGACTAAGTTAAATTCTTACTGGGGAATAGGCATTTTGCTTGGGTATAGTATTACAGGATTTTTCATTATCCCTAAATTGGGTAAAAAATCAACAATCAAAATTGGTTGCATTTTAGTTGCCATCTGTTTTGGTTTAATTATTCTTTCAGGCTTTACCCAAGAGCCAAAAATTTTGCAATCAGCAATGGTACTATTCGGGGCGGCAGCAGGAATGGCTACTGTTGGTGGTATTAGCTTGATGTTAGATTTGACTGCTACCGAAACCGCAGGTACTTTTATTGGTGCTTGGGGATTAGCTCAAGCTATGTCGAGAGGTTTGGCTACTTTTGTTGGGGGTGTTATTCTCGATGTTGGCAAAAGTATTTTTGCTACTCCCCTGATGTCTTACAGTTTGGTATTTGCAATGCAAGCTGTAGGCATGATTTTGGCGATCGCCATTCTCGATCAAGTTAATGTCCAAGAATTTAAAGAAACCACAGCTAAGGCACTTTCAACCGTAATGGAAGGAGATTTGGATGGGTAATATCGTTTTACTTTTTGGTTAAAACGGATGACTACGATTAACTTTGATGTTCAGTATTTAAATCCTGATAGCTAATAGCTGATAGCTGATAGCTAAAAAGGACAAATGCTGTATCTTAGCAAAAACTTAAATCACATAACATGATTGTGCAGAAGTAATAAGTAATAATTACTAATTATTAGATACCTAGCTAGAGATAAGATCAGCATTAGATGTTATTAGTCAAATGGTAGTTATGACAGTTTTTTTTGCTTTAGACTTTGTTCACAATCTGCACACCGGCTATCGAAAGACTGTGGAATTTTGACATCCCGTAATGATCGATTTCGGAGATTTGAGCTATTCATAATTTTCACCAATTCTCTTAAATTTGATAAAGCAGATTCTAAAGACTCATCTCGGGTTCTTTCATAAGATTCCAGTAAAATTGCAGTTTTCTGCCAATCTTGCTCCGTTTGACGACTATTAACATTGATATCCCAAATAATATTAGTTAACTCTCTAGCACGCGCCATTTGTTCTAAATTGTCAATAGCATTGATAATGAAAAACCACGTTTGTTCAAGTTCTGCCGCATCAGCAATTGAAATATCGAATAAATTAGTCAATGAGCTCATAATAGATTTTCTCTATGTTAGAGATTAAATAAGTAATTAAGTATTCTTGTTTCTTTTTCCAGCAGTGTCTTAAGTGTGTTTAGCAATTTCTGTTGCCGAAGTGCCACTGGCTTACAGATCCGTCTGGTTGATAGTATAAGAACTTTATAACCGCAAAAATTTTAAATGCCCAGTGAAAATACTTAAATTCCTATAAATAAAATCTCAACTCTTTTTTCTGTCTGGAAATAGTTGAATGACGGACGATATGATCCTAAATCCTGTTGGTGTAAGTTACTTAAATAAACAAAGTAGCGTCCAAAATTTTGCTTCTGCCATACAATCTTCTAATAGGAGTTTGATTGATGCCGGGGAACGTAGCTCAATTAGGCAGAGCAAGCGACTCTTAATCGCTTGGTTGTGGGTTCGATTCCCACCGTTCCCATTGAATACCATTTAGAGTGTGATTAGGCAGTTTTTAGATAATTATGATTATTTTGAAAGCGATCGCGCATAACAAATAGCAGGAATTAAGAAATACCCACTTTGCATCTCTTGAGGTTTACAGTTGGTACTTCAAGTTTATCGGTAGTGGCAAGATAGTTAGAAAATGCGCAATTACCTAATGAGTAATAGGCATCATTAACTAAATCAAAATATTCTTGAGAAATTGCAGTACAGTTTTTCTGCAAGCCCTCATGATAACGATTTTTGGCTTGTTCAAGACCTAGGTAAACCCAGGCTTTTCCCTGTATTGCTCTATTAATCAGATGAGTTATATCAATTCTTTGATAATTTCTTTCACGTTGATCTAAATTTTCTAACTCTGGTTCAGAAACACGAAATAAAATCCCGATAATAGTTTTATCTTGATCAAAACGAATGTTTAAAAAAGTGACAAAACCATTAAACCTGTTACCAGTTTGTTCTTCGATGTAATATTTGTAATTGGGTAAATCAAGGCGATTATCCATGGCAATATTCCAGCAACGATGGAAATTGTGCAAACCACAAATAACAAAATCTAAACCAGGAGTTAATTTACGTCCTAAGTATTGTTGTAAATTATCCCAGTTGACTAGAGAGCCGTAACCAAAGACAAAATTAGATTGATGCATTACTGAGCTTGATTGCCAAAAACAACTAGGGGTCTGGCGACAATGCCGACCCCTATTATTATCTGTCTGAAGATGGATTCTTCAGTAGCTTATCGAATATATTCTTTAAGTATGCTGTTGCGGTTGGGATGACGCAACTTACGTAGTGCTTTAGCTTCAATTTGACGAATGCGTTCGCGGGTCACATTAAAGATTTGTCCAATTTCCTCCAATGTTTTCATACGACCATCATCTAGACCATAACGAAGACGTAAAACATCTCGCTCACGAGGGCTTAAGGTATCTAGTACATTTTCCAAATCTTCTCTGAGTAAACTTTTTGATACCTGATCCTCTGGAGTTTCACCGTCAGCCTCAATAAAATCGCCTAAACGAGAGTCTTCTTCTTTCCCGATAGGCGTTTCTAAAGATATAGGTAACTGAGCCGATTTAGCAATAAATCTGAGCTTCTCGATGGTCATTTCCATGCGAGTAGCAATCTCTTCTTCTGTAGGTTTGCGTCCTCTTTCTTGAGAAAGTAATTTAGTAGTTTTTTTAATGCGAGAAATAGTTTCATATAAGTGAACAGGAAGGCGAATGGTACGAGATTGATCGGCGATCGCTCTGGTAATTGCCTGTCTGATCCACCAGGTAGCATAGGTGGAAAATTTATAACCTTTTTCGTGGTCAAATTTTTCGGCGGCTCTGATAAGACCCAAAGAACCTTCTTGAATTAAATCCTGAAAAGACAAGCCGCGGTTCATGTATTTTTTAGCAATGGATACAACTAAACGTAGGTTAGACTGCACCATTTTATCTTTAGCCCGGCGACCAATAAACAGGCGACGACGGAATTTACGATATTCCATATCGACTTCTCTGGCCCATTCTTCGTCGGTAGCCTCTCTACCCAAACCATCTTCTAAACTATCTTTAAGTCTTTCTAATTCTAATAAGTCGGCAATTTGGCGAGCCAGCTCAATTTCTTCTTCAGCTCTTAACAGTCTAATACGACCAATTTCTTGTAAATAAATGCGAATAGAATCTTCTGTATAGGGTTTTTTTCTGCCACGTTCAGCACGGCGAGGAGTAGCAGCTTTTTTCTTTTTCCCTTGGACTGCTGACTTTAGCTCAACATCATCTCGATCATCCCGAACTTTATTACTATCTTCTTCGATTAGGCTCTCCCAATCATTCCCAGGGTTGGCGATCGTGGCTAGAACTTGATTAGCTTGGGTCATGCCGTTTTCCTCTTGCTCCTTCAGTGAAAAATTAATGATATTTATTTTAGTTAAGTGGGAACTAGTTTGTGTCAAATTACACTTGATTTGACTATTCTTTCCTAAGTGCTAGTTGTCTGCACGCAAACAACCCTAATATAATGCTGAATCTTTATCTAAGACAAATCACTTCATGAGTGTTATTAACTAGAAATTAGCGATTATTTTTCGATTTTAGCCTCAATTGCTATAACTTTGGTGAAGATTAGACAGAAATTAGGAGATTTTTCTTCAAGATTTATAAAGAAATTACAAATCCTACTACAATTTTACCCCTATGGCATTGTAATCAATTTAACGAAAAATAACATCCATCAATCTTTTAGAATTTAAAAGTTAGTCTCTAGAATTAACTGTTAGAAAATCAAAAACATGAAAAAAATTACTGTGCTCGTCGAGAGTATAGCTCTAAGTTCAGTAATTTTGACTAGTTGTGAGTCAAAAAACGATAATCAAACTATAGCGACAACTACTGATAAAGGTACTTTGACGCTAGTAGCTAATGGAGAAGATTTCGTCAGACAAGGTTTTGTTAGTAAAGATGGCTGGCAAATCAATTTTGATCACTTATATGTCAATATTTCGGAGGCTACTGCTTATCAAGCTGATTCATCTTTTCAACCCCAGAAAGGTGACACAAAAGACAGCTTCAAATATCAAGATCGGGTAGAGTTCATTAATATTGGAGAAACCACTGATTTAGCTTCTGGAGATGCAAATAGTGCGCCAATTTTAGTGGCTAAAACTGATGATGCTCCTGTTGGCTTTTATAATGTTCTAACTTGGAAATTAAGCACCGCATAAGCTGCTAGTTCAATCCCTGGGAATACCATTGTTTTACAAGGCAAAGCAACTAAAGATGAATAAATAATTAACTTCAACTTGGGTTTTAATCAGCCAACCGAGTATATCTGCGGCGAATTTATCGGCGAAGAACGCCAGGGAATAGTAGCAGTAGATGCTTCAGGACGAGTGAAAGCAACGTTTCATTTCGATCATATTTTTGGTGATGTCAATGCTCCAATCGATGATGCTCTTAACCAAGATGTCTTAGGATTTCAACCTTTAGCTGATTTGGCTGTCAATCAATCCTTGGAATTAGACGAGCAAGCTTTATCTTCTAACTTGTCTGACCAAGATTATCAAAAATTAACCGAAGCGGTTTTGGGTTTGGGTCATGTTGGGGAAGGACACTGTGTAATCAGCAATCAGTAGTCAATCCTTGAGAAAAACAAGAGAAACTTTATTTATCCTAGTCAAAAACATTACAATCATTTATCAGTAGCCTGAATATTGACTTATGAATAGGTTTTACTTTTTTCTAACTCTACTAATACTGATAGCACCGCCCAAAAAAGTCTTCGCTCACGGTGCCAATATTGAGTATCGCGAAACCTCGGCTATCACCATTCAAGCAAAGTACGATGATGGTAAACCAATGGCAAATGCTCAGGTGGTTATTTATGCTCCTAGCGATCGCTCTACTCCCTGGCTTAAAGGTACAACCGATAAGTCTGGTAATTTTACTTTTGTGCCTGATGATTCTAACTCTGAAAATAATGGCGATTGGGATATTAAAGTACGCCAGTCGGGACATGGGAGTATTATCAGCATTCCAGTGACAGACAACAAATTAGCTGACCATACTTCTGATATTCAATTGTCATCTACTGAGAATGGTTATACTCCCGCACAAAAAGTAGTGATGGCTGCCGCAGGTGTCTGGGGCTTTGTCGGTACAGCTTTGTTTTTTTCGCGCTCTAAATCTTCTAACTCTAAGTCTTCTAAATAGATATTTGTTTCTGAATGCACATTCCTGACGGCTTTCTTCCCCCTAGTATTTGTCTTGCTGGTTATGCCTTGACTGGTGGCGTTACTTGGTACTCTCTACGCCAGATAAATCGGGATCACTATACTCAAGCCAATATACCCAAGGCTTCTTTGTTGACTGCTGCCTTCTTTGTCGCCTCTTTGATCCATATTCCGATTCCTCCTACCAGTGTCCATTTAATTCTTAATGGTTTGATGGGGGCAGTTCTTGGTTATTATGCTTTCCCTGCAATACTAATTGGTCTATTTTTTCAAGCCGTAATGTTTCAGCATGGCGGAATGTCTACTTTGGGAGTTAATGCCATCATTTTAGGCGCACCAGCGATCGTTGCCTATCATCTCTTTCGTCAACGCCTCCATCTAAACGGTAAAAAGATTTTTCTATCTAAATTCTTGTCCTTTGCTTCTGGTGCGGGAGCATTGTTGTTATCGGCAATGATGTTTGCCATGTTGCTAGTGACTCATATTTCTCCTGATATGGATATTAACGCCGAAAGAACGGCTATCTTGATATCTTTAGGTAGCTATAGTATTCAAGCCATTATTGAAGGACTATTTACTGTTATGTTGATTTCGTTCCTAGAACATGTTAAACCCGAATTATTGAGATCATAAGCAATGAAGTTAGTCCTCGACCAGTATGCTGATTTAAATTCACCACTTCATCGCTGGCAACAGAGCTATAAGTTAGTCGGTTTACTAAGCTTGATTTTTGCATTTGCCTTTATTCAAAATGTCTGGTTATTACCAATAATGATAGTAATAACAGGTATTTTATTTAACCTGTCGGCAATACCTTTTGCTTTTTTAGTTAAGCGTTTACGTTACCCAGGCTGGTTTATTTTGGCTGTGGTAATTTTACTACCATTTATATCTGGAAAAACTCCAGTTTTACAGTGGGGATATTTAACGATTAATGAGGAAGGATGCTGGCAAGCACTACTTATTTCAGTACGTTTTTTCTGTATTTTAACTGTAAGTCTAGTGTTATTTGGAACAGCTCCATTTTTAAATAGTATTAAAGCAATGCGCTCTTTGGGTTTACCTAGAGTAATTGTCGATATGACATTGTTATCCTACCGCTACCTAGAAGAATTGGGAGGAATGCTAACAACAATGCAGCGAGCAATGAAATTAAGAGGATTTCAACCAAAAGGTTTTAACCGTCGTAATTTAAAAGTTTTTGCTCAATTAACTGGTACTATATTAATTAGAAGCTACGAACGTTCTTTAAGAATTTATCAGGCAATGATCTTGCGAGGTTATGGTTGCCAGATAAACTCTCAAAAAAGACCTAGGAAATTTAAATTAAGTCAGAGTGATCGCCATAGTTGCTTAGCAACAATAATAACAATTACAGCAGCAGTCTTACTAGTGACCTTAGAAGCAGTCTTACCCAGTTTTTAAATAAATATCTAGAATTATTGATTACCATTGAAGTTGACATAACCAATGAACGATCTAGTACAAACAGCAAATCAATTATCTCTAAAAACCAAAGCAATTTCTCTCAACAATTTGTGTTTTAGTTATGGACAAGAAAGATCAATTTTGACAGATATTAATTTAGAAATTTTTGCTGGGGAAACAGTCGGTTTAATTGGAGCTAATGGTGCTGGGAAAACTAGTTTGTTTTTAACTATTTGTGGAATTCTTCGCCCAACTTATGGGGAGATAAAATTATTTAATCGTCCCATACAAGCAGGACAATTTAATCCAGAAATTGGCTTGGTTTTTCAAAATCCAGACGATCAGTTATTTTGCCCTACAGTCAGAGATGATGTTGCTTTTGGTCTGGAAAATATAGAACTTCCCCCTGAAGAAATAGAAACACGAGTTAATGCAGCTCTCTCTTTAACCGGAGTCACACACTTAGCAGAGCGAATTTCCCACCAACTCTCGGGGGGAGAAAAATGCATGGTAGCGATCGCCACAGTCTTAGCAATGTTACCGCAGGTGGTACTCTACGATGAACCCAGTGCTAATTTAGATTTAAGAGCCAGACGGAGATTAATCAAATTTCTCCAAGCCTCTCACGAAACGATTATTGTTTCTTCACATGATTTAGAATTGATTATTGAAGTATGCGATCGCGTTGTTATGCTAAGCCAAGGAAGAATTGTTGCCGATGGTACTCCTCAAGAAATTATGAGTAACGCTAGTTTGATGGAAGCTAATGGGTTAGAAGTACCTCACTCCCTGACACATCATCATGAATAGACTGCCTACTGCAACTAGATTAAAGGGTAAGGGGAAAAGGAAAAAGGAGAAAATATGAATAATGTTCCACAGGATAGTCAAACTAAAATATCGGAAGCGGAAGCGCAAGAGTTGATGCGATCGCTACTGCATAAAGAGGGTACTTGGGTAGAATGGGGTCAAGTCTGTCAAAAGCTACAAAAATCAGGCTATAGTACCCAAAGAATTTTTGAAGATACAGGATTTCAAAATAGCCAGCAAAATTTAGTGATTGTGGCTGCCCAAGTTTTTGATAACTTGGTTCAAGGGAATGTTGACCCAGAGATATTGACCTATTATAAAGGTCCTCGTAGTGATGTACTATATGAATTTCGGGTGCTAAACCAAAAGCAGCGAGTAGATGCCAGCCTCCTAGCATACGATAAACGACTGGATATAGATGGAGCGCACTTAGTTGCCAAGACAATTAAAGATGTTTCCTTAATGTCTCAGTTACCAGAAGCCTTTACTAATCATCCTGGGGATTGGGTTGCCTACATATCTTGGAAAAGAGCTAAAAGCCAAAAAGATCTGCAACAGCGATCGCGTTTAATTGCTCAGGGATTAAAATTTGCTCATTCTGCCACTGCTAGAGAAGCGATCGAACAGTTATTAAGTGACTTTAGCGTTGTTAAGACTGCCACTGAACCTTTACTTCCACTGTATCGTTTGGAACTCGAAGAAGAATTACCGCGTATTGTTCCCTTAGCTGGTTCTTATCCTATCAGTAGTCAAGAAATAGCAGCGGTCGGCAAAGTAGAAATTCAGCAACCCTTTAGTAGTATCCAGGCTACTCACGGTACTTATCTACCTGTCCCTGGTTGGCAAACAGTCCTCAAGGCGGATGATCCTGTATCTTATTTATGTAAGAGCGATCGCCTACCCAAATCTCTATCAGGTAAGGTAGAAGAGGTATTAGTCGTTTTAGACAGAGCCAATAAAAATTGGGATATCAATAGCTATTTCATTGTCGAAATCGAAGATAAGTTGGAACTACGTTGGTTTGAAACCGAACCAGATCTAACAATTGTGGGTCAACTTGTCCTGGTACTGCGTCCCAAGAAAATTTTAGATGAAGGCAACATTACTCAGCCTTGGCAAATGGATGATTAGATTTGTGTGAGTTCGGAATTCGGAATTCGGAGTTCGGAGTTATAGGTTAGTTCGGAGTATCGCCTTCCTGATTTCCTGATGGTATTAATTCCTTAGATAATACTGGACTAACACTTTGGGCTGGACAATTTGCGATCGCCGCCAAGTTGACCAAATTGTCCTCAACTCCAGAATCAACAAATACATAAGCTAGATCGATCCCTTCTCCATTCACCCCAACTTGCCAATAATCTTGATAGTCAACTTTTTCCATTGATAAATGTTGAATCTTGACAGACTGAGGATCTTTTTCGCCACACGGTTCACAAAGTTTATAAATAGTCTGATTGATATCTAGCCTTGATATGGTAGCGATCGCCTGTTCCTTTTTAATGTAGGAACATTGATCGGCTAAGGCTGGCAGACAAAGCATCAGAGAAGAACCGAAGGCACAACCCAAGATTGATAAGCCAGAATAGATTTTGCTCATGTCAAAAATAAAATACAGATTAATTACTGATGTTACGCAAAAGAACCTAATAATAGTAGTTTTAAGAAATCAAACGAAAAGACTAACAAATCCTTTAACCCTTTCCCTTTGCCCTTTAACCAACCCCCACAAATTAATTAGTGCGTAATATCAGTTAATTATTATTTTTTGCTGTCAACTTTAAATTAATAATTGATAGTCCTAAAATTCCTAAGAATAAAACCAAACCAATCGTACAAGCATAGCTGATATCTAAGTCCTGAAAAGCTCGTTCATATAAATAATAAACCACCGTCTTTGAGCTATTGCGTGGTCCCCCCTGGGTCATAATATAAATTTCTTCAAATACTTTAGTGGCTGAAATTGCCGAGATTACTGCTACTAAAAATAAATAGGGTCGCATTAAGGGAATGGTAATATCTAGATGCCTTTGCCAGCTATCTGAACCATCGATCGCTGCTGCTTCGTATAATTCAGGAGAAATCGATTGTAAGCCCGCCAGATAAATAACCATGTAATAACCCAATCCCTTCCAGATCGTTACTAACATCACGCTCCAAATAGCTAGATTAGGATCGGTTAACCAGGGAATTCCTTCAGGAAAGCCAATTTGCTTGAGGAATTGATTGAGAATTCCATTCTGAGTATAAAGAGCTTTCCAGGCAATTCCTGCCACTACCATGGAAATCACCACGGGGGTATAAAATGCAGTGCGAAACCAATTAATGCCCCGTAATTTTTGATTCACAATGATCGCTAACCCTAATGGCGCAATTACTAAAATTGGTACTACTCCGATTAAATAGAGTAGGGTATTTCTAATCGTTTGCCAAAATAGCTCATCCTGCCACAATCGTTGAAAATTTTCCCAGCCAATCCATTGGGGAGCTTGGGTAATATCGTATTCATATTGCGTGAAACTTAGAGCAAAGGCTTGCAGGGCAGGAAAAAATACCGTCAACCCCAACAGAGCGATCGCAGGTAATAAAAATAAATAAGGAGTTAATTTATAGCGATTAATAATTGTTTTTTGGTAGCTCATAATAATTAACGTTTTTATCAAAAAGCTATTAGCTATTAGCTAGGAGCAAAGCTTCTTATGACAATTTTCGTTTAAGTTGTTTCAACTCTTTGTGACATGACAAATGTTTAGTGTGGCGATCTATAACTTCTCGATCAAGATAGTCTAAATATTTACGAAATAAGGCTTCTACCTTAACAGGGTAGATTTTAGACATATCAGCCAGAACCCAGCCAATACCTGTTTGAATAAAACGTTGGTCTTCTAAAACTAAATCCTCAATAATTTGTTCAATTAAAGCATGATATTCTTGATGACAACTTGCATGTCTAAAGGAAACAATTGCAGCCCGACGTTGCCAAAAGTTATCTGAGTATCTCCAATTAGCAACTATTTCAGCAGCATTGATGCCATGCTTGACAATAGTTGGATCTAAAACTCTGTTACAAAACCAATCTGTTGTCGACCAATCAAAAAAATAGCCTTTTTGAAATAGCGAGTTACATTCTGCTAATAATTCTTGATAGTCAACCTGAGCTAGAAGAAACTTTTGAATGTAGATTGTTCCTGCAAACTTGTCTTCAGCAAATTTACTAGCAATTAAGCTGTTACAGAGTTTGAGCTGTTCCTTGACAGTGTAATGTCCAAGGTCGTTAGCTTTATACCAATTTTTGACTAAGGAAGCAACTTGAGGTGTTTTAAGTCCCCGATATTCAATAGCTCCTTTGAGATAATTATCAAACCATTGTTTAGTTTTGACATCAGACTGCTGTTCTAGCTGGTTTGTTAATCTCTTAATCAGCTTTTGCCGTTGATTATTGTGCAGCACTATTAACCTGATACCTACGTCTTTTTTTGTCTAGTTTTTAAATGATGACTTTGGTTTTTTCTAAATTTGTAACCTTTTAGCGATGGGCATCCGCCAACCCGTTCCAAAGGCGCGATCGGTAATTTTGATCCCCGGAGGCGCTTGGCGACGTTTAAATTCAGCGCGGGTAACTAACTTCATTACTTTAGCCACCGTCTCTCGATCATGTCCAGCTTTAACTATGTCTGAAATTGATTGATGTTGGCACACAATTCTCTCTAGGATGTCATCTAATATTTCATAAGGTGGTAAAGAATCAGAATCTTTTTGATCGGGCTTCAATTCGGCACTGGGAGGTTTATGGATAATGTTGACAGGAATAATTTCACCATCTCGATTTAGCCAATGACATAACCTAAACACCATAGTTTTAGGTACATCGGCAATTACTGCTAGTCCACCATTCATATCACCGTAGAGAGTACAATACCCAACCGCCATCTCGGATTTATTGCCCGTAGATAGTAGTAAATAACCGAACTTATTCGCGATCGCCATCAATAAATTACCTCTTATCCGTGACTGGATATTTTCTTCGGCAACGCCAAACTCTGTTCCTGCAAACAAGGGTTCAAGTAAAGTGTCATAAGCTGTCATCGCCTCTTTAATCGGTAGCTTCTGACTCTTGATGCCTAAATTGTTAACTAAATCCTCCGCATCACTAATGGAATGTTCGGAACTATAGGGAGAAGGCATTAGTACTCCTAAAACATTCTCTGCACCCAAAGCTGCTGATGCGATCGCCGCTACCAATGCAGAATCTATACCTCCACTCAAACCGAGAACTGCCTTACTAAAACCACATTTACGGGCGTAATCCTTGACTCCCAAAACTAAAGCCGAAAATATCTCTTGATCAATCCCCCCCTTCGCAAGGGTTAGGGGGGATCGAAACTCTTTTCTAAGAGGTGCTAGGGGGGCACGAGATTCATTGTCTGGAGAAAGTTTCAGATGCTCTAACTCAACTATGATCAAATCTGTGTCAAAACCTTTGGCTTTACAAACCACTTCCCCTGAACTGTTTAATGCCACACTATGACCATCAAAAACTAAATCATCATTTCCCCCCACTTGGTTGGCATATAAAATTGGCTTTTGATAAGAAATAGCTGCATGGTTTAACATCGCCTCTCTTAGCTTTTGTTTGCCGACTGTGTAGGGAGAAGCAGATAAGTTGACAATTATATCTACTCCTAACTGGGCTAATTCTTCAATAGGATTGACTTCGTAGTTTCGTTTACCCCAAAATTGTTCATCATTCCATAAATCTTCACAAATACTTACTCCAATTTTGATGGAATCTAAGGTGAAGTAATTAGCCTTATATCCTGATTCAAAATACCGATCATCGTCAAAGACATCATAGGTAGGCAAAAGACGCTTGTGAAAAATTTGTTTGATTTCTCCCCCATCGATTAACGCCACGCTATTGTAGTGAGGTTTTTGTCCTTTTGAGTTGGCATGGAGATTAGTTTCTACTGTGCCCACTAAGACAGCAAGGTTTTTTGGAACTTGTATGGCGATCGCTTTCAATTCTTGTGCCATTGACTCAACAAAACCTGGATAGAGTAATAAGTCTCTAGGAGGATAGCCACAAAGGGATAATTCAGGTGTTAGTAGCAAGCGCACATTCTGTTTGGCTGCGGTTTTAGCAGCAGAAATTATTTGCTGGGCATTATTGGTAATGTCACCAATCGTCGGATTGAGTTGGGCGATCGCTATTTTCATTTTTTTATGGCGCGCAAAGACGCAAAGACGCAAAGGAGTTGATAGTTTGATTTTTGGTTTTTTTTAGTGAGGAAAGAGGATTATAGCGGTTCTCGAATTGGTAAAGTACACCTCGGTTAAAAATAGTTCGGAGTTCTACTCACTGTGCTCCATTCGGGGGAGAGTTGAAGATTTTTGAGTTTCTTATATACGGTCTTCTTATTCACAGCGTTCGTATTGAATGGCTTCAGGATAATTTTCTTTAGCGTATTGCTGCACGATAAGCACTTTACCGTTTTTCTGAGCTTCTAAAAGCGTTGGAGAATAGGAATAGGGCTGACTATCCTCTAATCGCCTACGCTTGAAGCTTGCGACTATCCATGTTGGTGTGTATTCCATAATCTCGCCAAGTTCTGCTCTATTTTCAAAAAATTGGATGGAGTTTTCATCGATAGTTATTTGTTGATGGTTATGGTTACGCACGCCGCAATTTTCTTTGCCGATAGCCCACTTGCCTCGAATACTTTTAGGTATGATGTCGTTTTGGTTTTTGTTAGTCGCACTACTAGTTTCACCATTCGGCATTCTGGCATAAACAATTTCTCCTGCTGCACTTCCTGGTGTTGTCCCTTTAATAGCGATTGAAAGAAAGTCCTTATTCAGTTTTATAGATTCACACGTTCGGTTTTCTTCCGAAACTGTAAAGTACGGGTAAGTCGCAATCTGCTCTTTATCTGTAGAATAAGGACAACTATCTGAGAGTCGAAACTGCTGAAATTGTGGTGGCTCTGCCGCCCCTTCTCCCGCAACAAACTTGACTTCGTTCCCTTTATATTCCACAGTTCCATAGGGATAAGTGGTTCTTTTCCACCTTCCTTGCAAAGCTGCTAGAAAGTCATCTATTTCTTGGGTCGCCTCATCACGATTAGTCAGGCTGTTATTTGTAGTATTCGTTTCTTGCTCGCTGTTTACTGACTTTTCGGTGTTTGCTGTTTGTTGGTTTGATTCACAAGCAGATAACAATAAAAGTATCACTGTTCCCAAATAGAGTAGTATTCTCATATATTTTTTAATTTTTAACGACAGGCTTATTCTGCTACAAGGATTTAATTATCAGGTATTACAACGTCTCAAAATGATAAATGGAAAGCAGTAGGCTGCTTCCTCAAATAATGTTTAAAATAAGTCTGTAAAAATAATTTTAGTCAGTCAAATAAACAATAAAGGTTTATCTTTCAACGGAGCAAAAGCTTCTGAATCAAACTTATATAAACTTGCAGGACGACCAGCACCACGACATACTTTGACTTCAGTATCTAAGAGAATACCTAACTTTAATAAGCGAGAACGAAAATTAGAATAATCAGAAAAATTTTCACCTAAAATTGTGCAATAAAGTTGATAAACTTCATTTAAAGTGAATTTTGATGGTAAAACATCAAAGGCAATAGGACTATATTGCAGTTTATTCTTAAGCCTATTCCAGCCATATTTCAATATTTGATCGTGGTCAAAAGCTAAATTAGGAACTTCATTCACCTTATACCAGGAGATATTATAATCTGACTTAGTAATAATCTCTGCCTCTTCATATCTGACTAAAGCAAAATAACTAACAGATAAATATCTCACGCCAAAACTATCAGGATTCTCTCTAGGATCTCGTCCAGGATCGCCAAAAGAATATAGCTGTTCTAAATATAAGTTATCTACCTGGATTTTTTCTGCTAAAGTGCGATAAGCAGCATCAGTTAAAGATTCTCCCTGACGGACTAATGTTCCCGGTAAACTCCAAGAGTTTTTAAATGGCGGCTCTTTTCTTTTACGAAGTAAAACTAGTACTCGATTATAGGTAGTATCAACTGAAAAAATAACGTTGTCTACCCCAACTTTAAAGTCTGCCAAATATTCGGATTTACTTGTGGTTTTAGGGGGAATTTGAGAATTAATATGCATATTTTTTATTCTTATTTCAACTAGCCAGCTTCTAATGTCTCGTTATATAAATTATTTTGCAAAATGTAGTTATTTACGGCAGGGGTAATTAAGCTTCGATCTTTTTGTAAACGATAAGTACTGGAAGAAACTTTGGGAGCGTTTAAAGTAGCGATCGCACATTTGCCTCCAATCTGAGCTAATGATTCTAAACTTTGTTGGCGGATGCTATATCCTAAACGTGGAACAACCAATACTTTGACCAGCTTTAATAATTCTTCAATACGATACCAGCTAGTTATTTGCTGTAGGATATCTGAACCGATTACCAAACTAGACTCTGCCTCCTTTCCCCAGATTTCTCTGGCTTTGTTTACCGTAACCAAAGTTCGGCGATCGCTTAACTCTGGATGGAGATTAATCTTATTTTGGATTGGATTGATATCGGCGATCGCCAAGCGTAACATTTCGGTGCGATCTTTCAAGGAAGTTTGGTGCTGTTTAAAGGGGTTATCCGATGCCCACACGACTACTAGATCGTAATGTTGTGATAACCAGTGCAGAATAGTTTGGTGTCCTACTGTCGGCGGATCGGCACTCGTACCAAAAAGGGCAATTTCTGTCATTGACTAATTGTTAATTACTGAGTTTTGCATCGCTACTGACTGTCGCAAAGATTCTAAAGCAGTTGAAATGTTGACACTGATAAATTTAGGGTTACTGATTTGGCGAGTTGCAGCAGGAAGACTAGCTATAGAATTAGCGGTACGCTGACGAATTGTGTTGAGAGCTTGTGAAGATTGTCTTCTTCTACCATTCTGCATCACTAACTGGAGTAATTCATGCTCATTTTCCTGGGGAATTTCCTCGAATAACCCCAATCGATCTTGTTGTATTTGACCATTAACCATCTTGCGAAATATTTGTTTACGTCCAGGATAAGAAAGCTTATTGCTAGACAACTTCATGGTTGGGATACGATCAATTTCGACTAATTTATATACTCCGTTAACTGGCTCGCCTGTAACTAATTTAGTACCAATACCATAACCATCTATAGCTGCCCCTTGTTGTCGCAACTTGTCGATTTCCCATTCATCTAAATCTCCACTAACGAATATATTAGTCTCGGGCAAATAGCTACGTACTTTTTGCGATAATTCTCCTAAATCTCCCGAATCAATGCGTACTCCGGCGATCTTCATCGCTCCTGATTCTACCTCTGCTTGCAAACGTTTAGTAGCAGCAACAGTATCGTAAGTATCAATTAATAACGATGCCTGAGGAAAATAATTTTGAAAAGCTCTAAAGGCTTCGTCCTCGCTACCGGCGATCGCCTTAATAGCCATTACTAAAGCATGAGCCATTGTGCCTTGCGGTTTTTCCCCTAATTTTAAAGCAGCTAAGACATTTGATGTTCCGTCAAATCCTGCTGCTAATGCAGCTCTGGCTGCCCAGATTGCTCCCTGAGGACTAAATGCCCTCCTGGTTCCAAATTCAAGAATCTTGGCTTTTTCTCCAGCAATATCCCTAATGCGAGCCGCTTTAGTAGCAATTAAAGTCTGATAATTGATTGTATTGAGCAAATAAGTTTCTATCAACTGTGCTTGCCATAAAGGAGCTTCGATTCTCAAGATCGGCTCGTTAGCAAAAATTGCAGTACCTTCAGGTACCGCCCAGACATCTCCTGTGAATTTTGCTGTTTCAAGCAAATTCCAGAATTCCTGAGGAGCGTGGTTAAATATACCAGTGTGTTTTAATGCCTTAATTTGCTCCTGACTAAAATTCAGCTGGTCAAGATATTCCAATACTTGAGCTAAACCCATGGCAATTAAATAAGCAAAATTATGAGGGAAACGACGAACAAATAGCTCAAAACTTGCAGTTTTATTAGCTATACCTTCTCCCACATAGCAGGAAGCCATAGTTAATTGATACAAATCAGTTAGTAAAGAATTTTCTTGCGAGTTTATATTTAAATCACTTTGGGCTGGTACGATTTTCAAAATTTTAATCTTAAATTTGTTTTGGTGCTTTCTACCATAAATATAAAAATATCAAATACTTTTTGTCAAGTATAGTAATATAATTCAAGTAATTATATCTCGAACAAAGCTTTTATATAGTTTGGTTAATTTGGTTGACAATTAACTGTTTATTTCTAACAAAAATAACTTCGTATTCAAAGATTTACAAATAAAAATTCTGCAATATAAATAAGCACAAATAATCATTGCAATTTGCTATTAGGTTGATCCTTAGTGTCTGACAATAGGGATATTAGGAATAATATCAATTAGGAGTCAAGACTATGATTGTAATAAGAATAGTTAAGGATATTAAAAATATTATCCAATACATAACAGAGGGATTTATCGAAATTTTTAGTCCCGATAATGATCACTATCCTGCAGTAGGGGTACAACCTTTTGGGGGCACTATTAACAATTATCCTTCTCGGTTTGACTGGTAAACCCTCTTTATGTCCTGACAAGGAGATGTATAGGATTTTAATAGTATGCCCTAGCTGAGAACAGTTAGGGTATTTATAGATTCATTAAATTCACAGTTGATTTGATAGATTTAATGTTAATTATTGATCTTTTTCCCAGTCGGGGCAGTTAGTCCCATGCCAACCTTCAGGATGCATTCCACACACTAGTAAATTGCCGTTATAACTTCGCCCATGATAGTTGGCACAATTTATACATGCAGGATGACTTGTTGCAGAAGGATGATGATAGCTTACATTCGTAAAATCATCATCAGTAAAATCTTCCCATTCTTCTCCGATGGTGAAATCTAGTTCATCACTGGTAGAATTTAGAACATCAATAAAATCTTGTATAAAGCTGTCAACTTCATCAACTACTCCGGATTGAAACTCTTCCAAAAATGAACTGAAGTTTTCGCTCGCTTCATCGACAAAGGACTCTGTAGCTTCTGCCACATCAACCAAAAACTCTTCCATTTCGGCGGCAGTATGCTCAAGTTGTTTCCACCATTGTTGCGGCCAATCATCCATAATTAATCGTAGTTACAGGTATACTGGTCAGCATAACTTAATAGCTTACATTTCTTTTTTTAGACGGCGTAATTCTTCTTGTAAAGACTGCACTTGCTGGCGTAAATTATCATTATTTCCGCCAACTTGGTTTGGTGCTTGAGATTCTAACTCGACTTCTGGTTCGGGCTGAGGCTGTTCGTCTTCATCTACGATTTCAATACGACGAGGCTCTCTTGGTTCTGTTTTATTGTCGCCGGTAACTGTACCTTGTTGAGCTTGCGCTACTAGTTCATCAACGAACTTGCGAGCTTCCTCAGTACTCATTTTACCCCGTTCAGCCATTTCATCAGCGAGTTTTTGTGCCTGAACTTTTAAGTCCTTAAGATTATCTTCTGCTTTTTCTTGAGCGTAGGAGGCAAAACCAACACCCATGTAAAAAGCTTTTTTTGCAATATCCTCAAAATTTGCCATATTCTGTTTTCTCTAGCGTACTGACAATTTATTTTTAGTTTATATCATTACCTCTGACTACTGCTTCTCTACGAAAGAGGAGAAACAAAGCATTCCTTAAATTACATCGAGTTGGAGTATTCGTCCGATATCGTGAAGAAGGTTAATTAAAACTTTTTTTGCTTGATTAACTATTTACACTAGGGAAATTTAAACAATGGAATTAAATCTCAAACTATATCTTTATCTGTGCATTGCCTTATTGGCCGGCGTAATAGCTCTACACAGTCTTCCTCGTTTGGGTAAATTGGGCAAAAATATTTCGGATTCTTTTTGCCAGGCTCCTGGTATCGATCTTGTATTGGCATACTTTATGCTGGCACCGATCGCCGTGGGGTCGTTAATATCTGGTTGGATTGGTGTGGTAATAGCTCTGCTAGCCGAATTAAGCGTTTTATGGGTGTGGATTTTGGCTCATGAATTTGCTCATCGAGACCAAAAACAAACAGGTAGGATTGCTCGTACCATGAGTGGTATTTTTGGCACTTGGCGGAATCATGTGGCGATTTGGATTACTGCGTTGGCGATACCGGTTTTTTGGGCAGTTCGTTTTGCCGAATTAGCTGTTTACCCCCCTTTAACGAAACTGATTGGATTACCCAAATATCAAACTGAAGATTGGGTTAATGTTTCACGGCATAAATTTGAAGGATTAGTTGGCTACGATTTAATTTGGTGTTTATATTGTGATTGGATGACTGGAGTATGGTCATTGGGTACAGAAATGCTACGAAATGTTGAGTCATTTTGGTGTCCAATTCGTTTTTACTCCGACAAGAAATGTGAAAATTGCCAGCAAGATTTTCCCGATCTTGACAATGGTTGGGTTGCTGCCGATGGAACTATGGAAGACGTAGCTGATGTCTTACAAAGTAAATACGATGGTGAGAATGATTCTAGCTGGTTTGGTCATCCTTGCCGTCAACAAACAGCTCAAGAGTCGAAAACTGAAGTGTAGAATTCCAGGTAATTCTCTCATACAGCATAATTAAGCATTGTTATCAGAGGCTACTGCATCACGTAATAATCTTTTCAAACTTACTTCCATCACATCAGTAGTTTGTCCTGAAACACTAAATAATAAAGCTTCTCGATAAATTCGTCCCGCACTGGAATTTAAATAGTTGGCTGCGCCACTAGAAGCAATTACTGCTGCCAAACTAGAGCGTTCAGCTAAATCTATTGCCCATGCACGAAGCTGTAACCGTTGTTGATAAGTAGCATCACTATTAGCTGTAGATGTAATCGCCTGTTGTTCACATTGTTTAACTTCTGCTGTCAGAGATTGCCAGGATTGTCGCAGAAAAGCTAATGGTTTTTGGTCTGCCACTGTCTGAAGCACATCTAACCCTGCATAAGCACAACCCAAAGCGAAAAAACCATGATTGAGGATGTTTTTACGGCTACTTTGGTGGATGGAACCTGCTGGTTTAATTGTTATTAGGCGATCGCAACTTAAAAACCATTGATTTATCTGGGCACTAACGGTATTGGTAGCGCTCATTGCCATCAATGCCATGGGTTTACTGAGAGAGATTTTACCTCCTAAACCTTGTAATCGGTTTTGCAAGGGCAACATCCCATAAAGCTCTTGACCATCAGGCAAGGTTGCACCCAAAATAAAGTGAGCAAAAAAATCATAGCCAGTAATCCAGGGGACTTCCCCAGTTATGAGATATCCTTCCCTGGTTGGAGTAGCCGTAATCATTGGTGTACGACGACGAAGATGAGAAAAGCCTACTCCGATCAGGGATTCTCCCGTTGCCGCCTGTGGCAAAAACTGTTGCTGTAGTGACTGATTAGGGCTTTTGGCTAACATCGTTGCTGCACTTTGATGTTGAGTTTGCAAAAAGGTTAAAGCTCCTGAAGCTCTAGCCATCAAAATTTGTAGACGACGGTAATCTAATTCACTTAATCCAGCCCCACCTAACTCTGAAGGAACTTTCAAGGCTAATAAAGAGCGATCGCCCATTGCTTGCAATGCTGATTTAAGAACCTGAGGATGACGATCCATTTTATTAGCCTGAGATGCCACTTGCTGTTGAAAAAAAACTTTAGTTAGTTGAAACTTGTCAGCAAGATTCTCATTTGTCATCCATTGTCTTTCCTTCGATGTTAATATCTTTTACATTTCTGGCAATACGAGATAGTTCGGTCTTTTCGTTGACTGCAACGCGTGAAGGAGAACCACTAATAATCCCTTCGTAATTACGGAAAGATTCTTTGATGTAGGGGATTTCTGGCGCATCAGAACTAATCACATATTCTCGAATACCTTTATCGTGCCATGAACCACGCATCTTAAATACGTTCATGGCTCGAGACATTTCACCCCTAATTTCTACATACTGCAATAAAATAATCGTATCGGTAATTGTAGAAATATGAGACTCCGTAATGGAATTAGCTCCCAAAAACTGATCGGTAGTATTAGTGAAAAAGCCCGTAATTTCCTCTTGTTTGGCGTAGCCAGTAACTCCAATCACAAACTGGCGAAAAGCATTATTAGTTACTCCTCTGGCCAGAGCTGAGAGAGAATCAATGGCAATACGGGAAGGTTTAAACTCAGCTATTTCTGATTTGATCATCTGTAAGTGATCTTCTAAACCAGCTGATTCTGGATAGCAACAAAGTAGCTTAAGCAATCCTTTGTGCTCCATTTCCTCAAAATCTACTCCCCAAGAGGAGGCATTACGAGACAACTGCGCTCGGGATTCTTCGTAGGCAAATAAGACAGCTCTTTCTCCTTGAAGACAACCTTCTTCCAAAAACTTACTAACCAGAAGGGTTTTACCCGTACCAGTTGCTCCAGTTGCCAAGATAATTGAATCTTTGAAAAAACCTCCGCCACATAGCCGATCAAGTGTTTTAACTCCCGATGAACGACGTACATTAGAAGAGCGTTGTGTAAGGCGCATTGCTCCCAAAGGAAAGATATTAATGCCGTCATTAGTAATAGTAAAAGGATACTCCCCCTTCATGTGAGTTGTACCACGGAGCTTAAGAATTTCAATAGTACGACGACGACGTTCTCCTTCTAAGACGTTGCGAATAATAATTACGTTGTCAGAAACAAATTCTTCCACTCCAAAACGGGCAATTGCCCCATATTCTTCCACTCTCTCCGTAGTTAAGATAGAAGTAACTTCTAATTGCTTAAGACGGGCCACTAAGCGAAAAATTTCGCGCCTAACTACAGAAGCCGCATCATATTGCTGAAATACTGCTGTAACAGAGTCGATGGAGACTAATTTAGCTTTATATTTGCGTATCGCATATTGAATGCGCTCAATTAGTGCCGATAGATCGAAATTACCAACAACTTCTTGTCCTTCCGGATCGGGAGAAGCATCCAGAATGAAAAATTTACCCTGATCGATCAGATTTTGTAAATCCCAGCCAAAACTATAGGCGTTTTCAATAATATCTTTGGGTGACTCTTCAAAAGTAACAAAAATACCAGGGCAATCAAAAAACTCAATCCCCCGATAAAGAAACTGAACCGCCAAGAGGGTTTTACCAGTACCAGATGTGCCGCTAACTAGAGTAGTTCTGCCTATGGGCAGTCCACCATGAGTGATTTCATCAAATCCTTCGATCATGGTGCGAATTTTTCGCACTCCTTTGGTGTACGTTTCTGGCTGCTGTGGCTGAATAGGATTTATTTGATTCATCTATAAATGAGAAACTGCTTGTTTGGCTACTATTTTTTGGCTACTTAATGTTAGACGCGATAGTTGCTCAAAACGAAGGTCACTGTATCATATCTTACAATAAACAATCCCCAGGATTTATAACTTTCGTTCACGAATTTCCTCATAGAGTAAATCTAATCCAATCAATACCTTTTCGCGATCGCTTAAGTCACCAATTATTTTGCGAACTGGAGGGGGCAATACTTTAGAAAGAGTTGGAGTTGCCAGAATTTTATCTTCTTCAGCTAATTGAGGATTCTTCAAAACGTCAATTACCTTAAGAGCATAAACCCCCTGAAAATCTTTTTCTAAAATATTTTTCAGGGTTTTTAGTGCTCGTACTGAATTTGGTGTGTTTCCAGCGACATACAACTTAAGTACATAAGTTTTTCTGAATTGATCCATAAGATTAAATAATTTATTAATTTATTAATTAGTCTGAGGCGACGAATATAAAATTTGGCTTAGTAAAGTACCAAGTTGTTTCGGGAAATTAAAGATTGACATATATTCATTATTCTACTCTAAACAACAAGTCTAAAGAGATATCGTCTCCAGGAATAGAGCGACGATACATCTCACATAAATGAGCAATAATATCGATTAATACCAAACGATAATCTAAAAGAATATCATCACTTCTTCCCTCTATCTGTAGTTGTTGAGCAAATTCATCAATTAACTCCATATGAATTTCTAAAATTTGCGATGTAGAGATATCCGCAAAAAATACTTGATCGACAAATTCATCAATAATACTATTTATTGTGGGACTATTAGTAAAGTAATCGAGTAAAATCTTGCGATAGCTTTGGCTCAATTGTCGATCTATTTCCTCCTGCTTTTCTGAGGTTAAATTACGGTAAAAATCTTTGGAATTACGCTTATAATAAACACCTAAATATCCTAGCCTTTCTTGAAGTTTCTCTGTGAGTCTGCGCTGTTGCAAAATCAGGTAATTACTCCCCCCTTCATCTTCTTCATATTCATGTTGCAACTTCTTTTTTGCCTGATGAGTTTGAACATCTGAATTAGGAGTAAGGCTCAGAAACTTGTTGATTGCCAAGTTAATATAAGAATTTATTTCGGCTAGCTGAGTTGGATAAAGATGTATTTCTGCTCGATGATAAAGGATGTGAGCCGATGCAGCTATGAAGGGGTCAGTTGAATTC
Organism: Pleurocapsa sp. PCC 7319; assembly: GCF_000332195.1. Taxonomy (NCBI): domain Bacteria; kingdom Bacillati; phylum Cyanobacteriota; class Cyanophyceae; order Pleurocapsales; family Pleurocapsaceae; genus Pleurocapsa; species Pleurocapsa sp. PCC 7319. The sequence continues at coordinate 761,414 of NZ_KB235922.1, read as the reverse complement.
TGCTCCGTGCCATTAACCAGATTTGCTAGCTGTTCAACTTCCACAATTACTATCGGTAATAAAATTTTTGCTTGCCATAATTGAGCCAGAATTGAATTTACCTGAGCATCATTAACTAAGACAATGCAATCTATTTGCTCCTTATTACTGGTGATGAAGTCAACAAATTCGTGAGTTAGATTAATAGATTTAAGTTTATAGTGAGCATTAGTTAGGAACTTTATTAATGATTGAGTAAATTGTTGCTGACTAGAAAACAGGCAAATATGCAATTTACTTGATACAGAGCATTCAGCGGTACGAGAATCTTTATCTTGATGATCTGACATTGTTAGGGGAGTCTTACATTATGGCTGCTAAATTGCTTCTGAAGACTAATCTGAAATTTTGTTGAATAACGGAATTGAGTCATTTTTTCTATTTCTCCACAAATGTTGTTGGTTACGGTATTAAGTTGCCAAAAAGACACAGATGAATGTCTTTGAAACAGGACTGGGAGTAAATACAGATGCTTTCTTGTCTAAAACATAAAATAATGGAGTAGTTATCAGACCGTATTAGAACAGATACACTCAGCCACTGAGCTACTATTTGCTTACAGTACTTAATAAAAATTTAACATTTATTGATACTCTTTGATAATTGTAATAAAACACTGCGCAGAATAGAGTCATTCTAGCCTTGTGACGTACTACTATATAAAATAAGGTGTCTCTTCCAATTTAGTTACTCAATTGTGAGAGCTAAATGCCAATTGTAATTGGGCAAAATACTAATCTTAATAATCTCAAAATTGAGCAGAAGACAATTTTGCTTTTGGAGGCAGTAACCAAGAAATTCATGTTTAGTCCTAATCTTACCCTCAATGATTTTGTCTGCCCCATTCCCGTCTGCCAATCAAAGGCAGATTTAGTAAGTATTCTGAGAATTTTTCAACATAGTAGTTGTGACTTCCTGGCAATTCCTCGAGAAAACTCTACCTGGGGAACAATTAGCTCAAAAAACCTACTTTTATTGCTAGCTCAAGTTAGCCAGTATTCAGCGATCGCTACCAAAGGTAATTCCAGAAGTTTATCTCAAGAAGAAACTTACTATCCTTTAACAAGGCAAGATTTAAATAAGTTAATCGAGCCGGCGATCATTTTTCAATCTGATACTAAGCTCGAAGACTTTTTGGACTATTTGAAAGAACCCTCTCAATCTAATCAGGAAGCTCAATATCTAATTGTTAATCATCAAGGTAATTTAAAAGGTTTTATCAATACAGAAAAATTACTGAAATCTTTGGTATTTAAGTTTAATCCTCTGCAGACTGTTAGCTCCAATTTGCCAGTTATGTCGATCCCTTACGGTTCTGCTGACAAAAGACTAATAGACTTGATTGAATCTATTCCCTTGCCCCTCAAATTAGAAACTGCCGAGGGACAGGATTTATTCATGAACCAATGCTGGAAAAAGTTAATTGTTACAGGTAAAGAGTTGGTCGCTCAAAAGTCTCAGACAAACGACTTGTCTCTAATTTGGCAGTCAATCAAGTCCGAGCAATCTCACTATCAGCAAAATGCTGCTCAGAAAAATAGTAACCAAAATTATCAACTGGGAACAACATCTCACGCCTCAAATTGTCTTTGTTTAGCTAGTGATTACCATGTTATCTCGCCAATAAATATTCCCTTCCAGAATACACATTTTAATTTCGAGTCAGAACAACTTACAACGAAAATTACTCATTCTACTGCCCCTTCATGTCTTTGGGATAATGTTCCCCTAGACTGGGCGACAAATTCTCCTTTAAGCATTCAAATTGATCGGGGAAAAGATTGGAGTTATCTTAAAATTCCTTTGACTCTTATAGTTCCCGAAAAACTCTCAAACACAACTGAGTCCCTAAATTGGTTGGTATTGGCAATTAAGTCATCATTAGGCGATGGTGATGAACAACTTCCCAATAAAGCATTAGCCACTTCAGAGACGATAGCTAATATTTTATTGGCAACTATCAGCCATGAACTCAAATCTCCTCTTACTGGTATTGTTGGTTTATCAAGCTTGCTTAAAGCGCAAAAACTAGGAAAACTTAACCAACGTCAAACTCGCTATGTTCAGTTAATCCATAATAGCGGTCAAAAATTGATGAGTATTGTTAACGAGTTATTAGAGCTCTCAAATTTAACTACAGGCGATCTGCCATTAAAGTCAGAATTAGTTGATTTAGATTCTTTATGTCGACAAATTTGTCAACAGGAAATAACCAAGCTCCAAACATCATCTGTAGTTTCCTCAGATTCTATAATTCAAGCTCCTCAGTTACGGCTCAATATAGAGTCAGGAGCGAAATTGGCGATCGCCGATAAATCTTGCCTAACGACAATACTTTCCCATCTAATAGTAGAGACGATTAAATATTCTCAGCCCCTCAACAAATTAGAAATTAAGATTAAAGCTGTTAAAGGTTTTACAGCTATTGTAATCAGCAACGATCTGGAAGCAGAATTTTCTTTATCTGAACAGACAGCTGATCCGTTAACACCATTATCAGATGATTTTGCCTCACTAAAAGGACAATCTAGTTTAAACTTAATTATCGCTAAATATTTGGCGAAAGTTCTTGAAGGAGACCTCCTTTTCAGCTTTGCTGCTGATAGTTGTCAATTCACTTTGTTGTTACCTAAAAGTAACTCGCAGCCGGTTCATTTTCTGCCCAATTTAAGTCCAACCATTAATGAGCATCAGTGTCTTGCTACAAATGTCGATGCTCCTCTAATTATGTTAATTAACAATAATTTGGATAGAGTTGATGAACTGACCTGCAAATTGAAAGAATTGGGCTACCGAGTAGTTCTAGTTCGTACCGGTATCGAAGCTCTTAAACAAATACGTAAGTTCAAGCCAAAATGTGTTTTCCTGAATCCAAAATTACCAGACCTCAACGGCAAAGATTTACTAAGTTTATTGAGATTGGATTCCCGTACTCAAGATATTCCTATATTTATTTTTACTTCCCCTCCTCATCAGCCAAATTATCAACATCTCTATCAGCAGGCGAACGGTTTTATTACTTTTTCTCCAGACAAGTTTACCCTAGAAAAGATTTTGCCCACTGTTAAAAACTCCCAGGCTACTACTAAGCAAAATTTGACTATCCTGTGCCTATATCCTGAACCTGAAGTTATTAATTCAGAAGTACCCAATATAAATAAGAGTGGTTTAGATTTTAATCTCAAAAAATGGGCTGAACAAGATTGGTCAAATAGTCATGAAGAGCAGCTCTCATCTCAATATCGCATCATTGAAGCTGAAGGTTTAGAACAAGCGCATACCCTTGCTCGTATCTGGCAGTTAGATGTCATAGTTTTAGATGGTTATCAAATCGCTGCTCCCTCTAAATACTTGCGATCGCTCCAAGAATCCAAGTATTTATCTGCTTTGCCTTTAATAACTCTGGATACTAAAACTACCGAAGCAGCTAACCAAATTGAAAATTTGAAAGTTTACCCCTGTTTACTTCCTGCTCAATGTCGTAGGGTTAGCGATCTGATGCAAGTTATTCAAATTGCTACCAGTCTTGAATAATTGACAATTGATTTATCCTCGAAGGGGGACAATTGACAATTAAATTAATAAATAATTTTTAGGTGATGGTGTGAAGAGTAAAAACAGTGATTTCTGGGCGACTGTTGAAACGGATAGGTAATCCGGTCATGCCTAAACCACGATTAGTATATTCAACGGTTTCTTCAACCTGGTTTAACCCCACAAAATATTTTCTGCCACCTGGTGGTAAGATTAGGGGATCTAGAAAAGGAATTCTGATTTGTCCTCCATGGGAATGACCCGATAACTGTAGAGCAAATTTGTGAGTTTTAGCACTTTTTTCAATATAATCAGGTTCATGAACTAGAAGAATAGCAGCACTATCATGGGGTAATTGGGTAATTACTCGATTTAAGTCTGGTTTACCCCAATAGGGATCGTCTAGTCCGGCAAAAGCTAGTTTTTCGGTGCCACGCTCAATTACATAAACCTGATTATCTAGGTTAGTAATCTTACTGCGTACCAGGACTTGTTTGAGTTTGTCAGTTACTTGGCTCCAGTGGTCGTGATTACCCAAAACTGCTAGATTACCTTCATGAGATATCAGTTTGCTTAGTTTTTCCTCTAGTTTTCGAGCATTAAAATCGTTATTTTTAGTAATGATGTCTCCGGTAATAGTGATCGCATCTGCTTGCTGCTGATTGACTAGTTTGATGATGTTATCTAACCGTTTCTCAGGCATAAAGCGGCTACTGTGTAGATCGCTAATTTGAACTATTTTAAATTCATTAAATGCAGGGGTTAAATTGGGAATTGCTAGTTGAATTGGCACCACTTCAATCCAGTTGGGTTCTATTTTGGCACCATAAATATAACAACCAATCAATAAGGCGATCGCCATAACTGTAAATTTACCGATCCATCTTCTGATTGTTCTTAAGGAAGGAGAATAATACTTCGCCTGCATAATAAAATTTAGGAGCTAAAATTTACTTTCCTATAGTAATCTTCCTTTACAAGAATTGACATTGTGTAATACTCTTAAGATTCCATGTTAATCAGGTGTTTTCAGTTTTATACAGCAAAAAAAATATCGGTCGCTGATGACCGATTTTTATTTGTCACAATAGTATTTATCTAAATTCAATCAGATCCTAAAATTCGAACAAAACAATGATATCGTCTAGAAAATCTCTATGACCTCGTCTTTGATTTTTAAACAGTCGTAATATCTTTTTCTTTTACAGCCAGTAAATCATCAATTTTCTGATTAAAACTATCGGTAACTTTTTGAATTTCGTCTTGTAAGTCTCTAGATTCATCTTCTGAGATATCACTACTTTTTTCCTGCTTGCGAACCTCGTCAATTGCATCACGACGAATATTACGAATTCCAACTTTTCCTTCTTCAGCTAGTTTCCCTGCCATTTTTACTAGCTCTTTGCGACGTTCTCTAGTCAGGGGAGGAATATTCAGCCTAATTAATTCTCCATCGTTATTAGGAGTTAACCCAATATCCGACATGGAAATGGCTTTTTCAATTTGACCCATACTACCTTTATCATAAGGTTGAATCATGATGGTGGTAGCATCAGGAGTGCTAATGTTTGCCAGCGATTTTAAAGGTGTCTCTGCACCATAATAATCGACCATCACACGATCCAACAAAGAAGTACTTGCTCTTCCGGTACGAATAGTGTTAAAAGACCTTTGAGTTGCCTCAACTGTCTTCTGCATACGTTCTTTTAGTTCAGATAACTTCACAGTTTCCTCCTACAATAGTGCCTACAGGTTCTCCTTGAGTAGCACGCATAATATTACCGCTAACGGAAAGATCGAAGACTAATATAGGAATGTCGTTTTCTTTGCATAAAGCGATCGCTGTACTATCCATTACTTTAAGTTCATTCGTTAGGACGTGATTATAGGTCAAACTTTGATAGCGATGAGCATTGGGGTTTTTCTGAGGATCAGAATTATAAATTCCGTCAACCTTAGTTGCCTTAAAAATAATTTCTGCATCAATTTCAGCAGCCCGCAAAGCGGCAGTGGTATCGGTGGTAAAAAAAGGATTTCCTGAACCTGCACCAAAAATAACCACTCGTCCTTTTTCCAAGTGACGAATGGCACGCCGGCGAATATAGGGTTCGGCTACTTCCTGCATGGATATAGCTGTTTGCAAACGATTGGCAATACCAATTCTTTCCAAAGCATCTTGTAAAGTCATGGCATTCATAACGGTTGCAATCATGCCTATATAATCAGCTGTAGCTCGATCCATACCCGCAGCCGATGCTTTCATTCCGCGGAAAATGTTACCACCACCAACCACGATCGCGACTTGAACGTTACTTTTAACCACATCTGCTACTTCTTGAGCAATTTCGGCGACTACTTTGGGATCGATGCCGTAGCCCAAGTTGCCCATCAGAGCTTCGCCGCTTAGTTTTAATAAAACCCGCTGGTAACTCATTCCTAGAAAAATAAACCTCGATCTTTCTTGTTATTTACCTCCCCATAACATAGCAGTTTTCTGTGCTTTGTCATTAATTAATCTAAGTAAAATATTTATGGTTTTTTATGATTTTGGTCGCCATTGGATAGGAGTTCCTTCTGGTTCAGTATAATCTTTGACTATTTTTTCTCCTGACAGTAGGACAGAAATACTATCCCGCAAATAATGATGATTAACCTTTTGTGCTGATTCTGCACAATCGTCAATTTTTCCTTGATACCTTATTACCGCATCACTATCGAGTAAATAGACGCTGGGCATAACTTTTGCTTTAAAAGATTTCGCCACATCTTGAGTTGGATCGCGCAAGTAAGGAAAATTGAGATTCTTCTCTTGGGCATATTTTTGCATCGCATCTATACTATCGGCAATTGGCTCAGTCCGATGATTAGAATCTATCCCCATCACTGTAAAACCCCGAGCTCCAAAATCAGTTTGGATTTGCTTGAGACGTTCTATATATTGATTCACCGGGGGACTATCATGATTCATAAAGACAACGGCGATCGCTTTTAATTTTTTACGATAGCTACCCAGATGATAAACTTCTCCATCGATACCAGGAATTTCAAAATCGGGAGCAAAATTACCTATAGTGTTCATCAATATTATTTCCTATAAAATTACTTTCATTAACAACCTTAAAAGGAAAAATCTTGATCTGCAAACACCTAATTCTGTCCATTTTAATCGGAATAAGGTCACAGTCTGCATACACACACAGTGGGGACGAATGTATAAATTCATCCCCACAAAACCAAGCAAAAACTAATCAAAGCTTTCTTTATCCAATTATGAGCTAGTAGGCTAAAGTTTCTAGCGTTTCTTCCAGATAGCGTCGAACCTGTTTCTCCAAATCACCATTAATGTCAATGTCTCTTTCTTGCTGCCAGCGTTGAAATCCAGAACTTTTGGCGATCGCCTGTCTAAGACCAAGCCAAATTTTTTGGTCTTGCTCACGCCTATTGTGCGCAGCGATGATTGAATTTGTCATATTATTGTGATGTTATCTCTGATTCATTCTATATGTGTTATTAGTTTAACTCAACTAAGATAACAGTCTGTAATTGGGATTACACAATTAAGAGTTAAATAAAGTAATGTTTTAAAGCAAGGAGAAAAGCGACTCATCACTTGCTAATGGCTAATGGCTAATGGCTAATGGCTAATGGCACAACTACGTGAGATGAGTTTAAGTAATCTCCTTAGAGTCTGAATCTGATTTTAAAAACCAGAGTATTTTACTGACCTTGATTCCAGGTACAGTAAAATCTTGCTCGATTTGGTCTTGGGGATATGGTTCAATTTGAGCAAACTGTGATTGTTTAGTCAATAAAACTAACAAAACACTGAGAGGCACTTGTAAGAACAAATTACTACCAAAAAAAGCAATCGTGGCGATTATCAGACCCAAAATACGCCACTGCGGAATAAAATCAAATAGTGCAACTGCTAGTGGAGATAAACGATACAATAACCACAGGAGCAAGAGCATAAATCCTGCTGCCAAAATAGCAAACAGCTTTTGCTTATTAGACTTGAATAGCGATAGTATCCTGGTCTGCTCAGTAGTTAAAGATTCTGGATTAAGGGAAAAGAGCAAAATACTAAAAATATCAAATGGACAGGTCAGTTGCATCCGCAACACAGGAATTATCCCAAAAGCCGCAATTAATAACAGTTCTAAAATATAAGAAAAACTATCTCCAGTAGCTAAACCAATCAAAACTATTTCTAACAAAATAGGAAACAAGACTATTCCTGAAAGATGAATCCACAGAAAGGGTTCAGAACGAAAAGTAGACATTACTAATTCGGGGATTCTAAAGACTAATTAAGGGGGATAATTTAGATCATAGTAGATCATAGCTAATTACCCCACTTGAGCCTAATTATCCTAGTTTGTTGCCAAAGTCCGGCGCTTAAACACTAATTCATAAGCTTCAATGATGTCGCCTTCTTTCCAATCAGAGAATTTAGCCGCACCAATACCACATTCAAAACCTGTGTTGACCTCTTTGACATCGTCTTTCATACGTTTGAGGGAACTTAAGTCTCCTTCGTAGACTATTTTGTTGCCACGACGAACCCGAATTTTACAGTTACGGACTATCTTGCCTGACAATACATAACAACCGGCAACAGCACCACGACCAACTGGGAATACAGCCCTGACTTCAACTTGACCGAGACTTTCTTCGACTTCTTCAGGATCGAGTAAACCTTCCATTGCTCCTTGAATATCATCTAAGAGCTTATAGATAATATTGTATTGACGAATATCTACTCCTTCTCTGTCAGCCGCTTGCCGTGAACCCGATGCCAAGGTGGTATTGAAGCCAATAATAACTGCACCGCTGGCAGCAGCCAAATCTACATCTGTTTCGGTAACTTCCCCAGGAGATGCTAAAAGAGTACGGATCTGCACTTCATTTTGAGGTAATTGTTGCAGAGAACCGAGAATAGCCTCTACAGAGCCCTGAACGTCAGCCTTAATAATTAAGTTGAGTTCTTTAAGTTCGCCTTCTTGCGCCTGAGCAGATATGGTGCTCAAACTAATACGACGAGATGACATTGATTGTAATAAGCGGCTATCTCGCTGGTCAATGGAACGTTGATCGGCGAGCGCTCTGGCTTCTTTTTCATTTTCGTAGACATCAAATTCGTCCCCAGCTTCTGGAACATCGTTCAAGCCTAAAATTTCTACAGCAAAAGAGGGAGTTGCTGCTTCTACTTTTGCCCCTGTATCATCAATCATCGCCCGAACTTTACCCAGCACAGAACCGGCAACAATACTGTCTCCTACTCTCAAAGTCCCATTTTGAACTAATAGAGTTGCTACAGGACCTCGATTACGATCTAGGTTCGCTTCAATTACGGTTCCTTTAGCAGGACGATCTGGATTAGCAGAAAGTTCTTCAACTTCAGCTACTAAAAGAATCATCTCTAATAGTTCATCCAGATTATCTCCTGTCAGCGCGCTAACAGGAACCATAGTTGTATCTCCGCCCCAATCTTCAGGTACTAAACCCTGTTCAGTTAGTTCTTGTTTAATTCTGTCGGGATTAGATTCTGGCTTGTCTACTTTGTTAATAGCTACCAATAAAGGTACCTCTGCAGCTTTAGCATGACTGATCGCTTCTTTGGTTTGGGGTTGAACTCCATCATCAGCAGCGACAACCAAAATGGCAATGTCAGTAACTCTTGTTCCTCTAGCACGCATGGCGGTAAAAGCTTCGTGACCAGGGGTATCCAAGAAAACAATCTGCTGTTTATCACCATTATGTTCTACGTCTACATGGTAAGCCCCAATATGTTGAGTGATCCCTCCAGCTTCCCCTGAAGCAACCGTACTTTTGCGAATTGAGTCCAATAAGGTAGTTTTGCCATGATCTACATGACCCATGATAGTAACTACGGGTGGACGAAGCTGAAGGTTTTCTAGATCATCAGCATCCAACATTTCAGTATCTTTGGTTGCTGCTGATTTTTCTGTGGGAGCTTCGACATTTACCCCTAGTTCTTCGGCTACCAAGCGAGCCGTATCTAAGTCTAAAGTTTGGGTGATGTTGACAGGAATCCCTTTGAAAAATAGATTTTTGATGATGTCAGTTTCAGGAGTATTCAGTCTTTCTGCAAGATCTCTAACAGTCAGATTATCCGATAAAATAATTGATTCTGGTAAAGATGGCGTAACTTTGCTTTTCGTCTGGCGTTCAGTTTTGGGAGTTTTTTCGGTTTTGAAAGATGGTTTGCGTGGTTTTTTGTGAGAACTAGCTGCTGGCTGCTGTTGTTGTAAAGACTGTGGTTTTGGCGGGCGAGCCGTAGATAAGCTAAACGCAGTGTTAACTTGAACTAAATTAGCATCTGAGTCAAAATCTTCATCTTCATCTAATACTGGTTTAGGCGCACGACGTTTTTTAGCCGCTTTTCCTTTGCCTGATTTAGATTGCTTTTCTTCGTCCTCTTCTTCATTTTCCCATTCTTTTTTGACTTTACGAGGAGGAGCAGGGCGTTTTAGCCGTGTAACTTTTTTGACCTCGGTTTTCTCGATAATTTCATCAGTTTCGATGCTGTTATCATTTGAATCGTCGGTAACGTTCTCATCAACCTCTTCTTCTGCAACCTGGCTAACTTTACTGACTGCTCGAACTTTCTGTGGTCTTTGATTTAGCTTAGGTAAGGGAGGAATAACCTTTTTCTTTTTCTCTGTATCTTCTGTTTTAGCTTGAGGTTGCTCTGAAGAGCGTATTTTTGGCTTGTTCGAAGCCTGAGTTGAATTTTTGACCCCAACCTTAGGTTTATTTATTTGGGGTCTTGAGGGTGGCTCAACCAACCTCGATGTCTTAACAGCAGGAGTCTTAGGAGCTGATTCTAGAGGTTTGTGGTCTTTACTGGAGGCTGATTTGACTTCGTTGCGGTTGAGAGAAGGCTCTTTAAGTTGAGGAGGTTTTGCTGGCACTGAAGATTCTTCTTGAGATGGTTTCGGTGTAATCGATTGAGGGCGAGTTGGTCTAGTTGGTGGTGATACTAAAGTAGGAGATGAACCAGTTTGGGGGTTATTCCCAGAAGAAGGGGAGTTAGGTACTTCAGTTCGGTGATGAACAGCCAAAATTTGCTGCTTAAGTTTCCCCGTGGGTTTGGGGGCTATAGATTCTTTCTTGGGACTATTTGCTGCTTTTGCGGCACGAGGGGATTTAGCAGCCACTGCTTTAACTCTTTCTGCTTGAGATGCTGTAATTGTGCTGCTATGACTTTTTACTGCAATGTTAAGCTGTTCACAAATCTCTTTGATATCTTTATTGTCCAAATTGAGCTCTTTTGATAGTTCGTATATTCTAACTTTGCCGTTGTTCATCCACTCTGCCCTTCAATTTACTATTTATAGTTTATTTGACCATTTGTTTATCCATGTAGTCTTTCATGTGTTTAAGATTGCTGGTAAAACTTCCGCGACCTTACCAAATAAAATCTATGATCGAAAATATTTAATAAGATATCGAAAAGCATTAATATTTAGCAGACCCTTTGTCTTTTATTTTAGGGAAAAATACAGAATTGTTGATCTGATTCTATATTTTAAGTACCCAAATTTTGCTTTTATTCCTTGACTTTAACATTATCAGGTTAAACGTTTTTTAGACGTGCTTGTAAATTTTGATAAATATCCTCAGGGACTCTAGCTTTCAAAGATCGGCTGAGACGATTATTAAACCTGACTTGGTTTAAACAATCTATATTAGGACAGAGATAAGCAGAGCGTCCCATACCTCGATCTAGCTGAATTTTATGAGTATGTGCCAATCTGATTACCCGCCATAAAGATTTTTTGGGCGCTAATTGGCGACAACTAATACATCTACGATAATTGATTTGATTCAAATTGGTCTCAATTGTTGACTGTAATTCTGAAAGTCAAAAAACTAGATAAAGGCGATCGGCTTCGTTAGTACGAAGAGGGCAATCACCTTTCTTCAAATATAAATAGTTACATAGCATCATTTTCGACAGTAGCGTTTGCTTCTTTCTCTGTTGTCGAGGTATTAATTGCTGCCTCGGAATTTGAGGCTTCTACTTCTGATACCTCTGTTTCTGCTGTAGCCTCATCTAGTTGAGTTACTGCTTCTATATCTATGGAAGTCTCTGCTTCTATATCTATAGAAGTCTCTGCTTCTGTTTCCTCTTCAGTTATTTGTTTGGCTTCTGTTTCGGCTTGAGCAGCCCATTTCTTCATCTCTGCTTCTTCATCGTACTTATCAATATCTTTAATATCGATTTTCCAACCAGTCAAACGAGCTGCCAGACGTACATTTTGCCCTTCTTTACCAATGGCCAAACTTAGTTGATCTTCTGCCACCAAAACCAATGACTGTTTTTCTTCAGTGTTAGCTAATACTACTTGGTCTACTCTGGCAGGACTTAGAGAATTAGCGATATAAGTTGCTGGGTCGGGAGACCAACGAATAACATCTATTTTTTCCCCTCTTAGTTCATTGACTACGGCTTGAATTCGTGATCCCCTGGCCCCAATACAGGCTCCAACAGGGTCAACATCTCTTTCTAAAGTATCCACTGCAATCTTGGTACGTACCCCGACATAACGAGAAGGAGGATGGGCTTCTCTGGCTACGGCTACAATACGGACAATTTCTTCTTCTATTTCGGGAACTTCATTACTAAATAGTTCAACAACCAATCCGGCCGTAGCTCGTGAAACCATTAGCTGAGGACCTCTATGGGGAGTGTCCCTAACTTTTTTCAAATAAACTTTAAAAGTACTGTTTGAGCGATAAGTATCATTGGGCAACTGTTCTCGCTTCGGTAACTCGGCCTCTACTTCTGGTTGTCCCAAACCACTGCTAACGGCAACAATTGCCGATTGTCGTTCAAAACGCACAACCCTTGCCTGAAGAACAGTATCCTCTAAGTCTTTAAATTCTTCCTGGATTAGTTTTCTTTGTTGATCCCTTAGCTTTTGTAACAGTACCTGTTTAGTTTGAATCGCTGCCATTCGTCCAAAATCTTTTTGCTCAGGCGTAACGTCAACTAAAACCGAATCCCCTACCTGAATTTCTGAGTCGTCTACTTGCTCTTGTACCTCGCTGAGGGCAATTTGATGGTCGTGATCTTCAATTTGCTCTTTGCTAATGTCAACAATTACTTTGGTAGTTAAAATCTGAAATCCTTCTTCTTCTGTGTCTAATTGAACATTAAAATTTTCAAAATATTCTTCGCTAAATTCTTCATGACGAACTTTAGAACGGCGAAATTTTTCATAACCTTTGATTAGAGCTTCCCTAAGAGCTTCTTCAACTGCGCTACCTGGTAAATTGTATCTCTGGCTGATTTCGTCGATTGTTGCCCTCAGACCAGGCAAACTGACTAAGGTCATATGGTACTCCTAATAATACGATTTTGGTTTGGGGAATTGCTGCAATAATATGGGAGAAATTATCGGTATGAATCGCTTTATCGCTTTATCGCTTTTTTCGTTCTCAGCTATCGTCGTCCAGTTGTACTTTAGCAATTAATTCTCGCGGAATGGCGATCGCTTTACCTTTTTGATTAAGATGAACTGCTGTTTGGTCCCGTTGTTGTAATCTACCTGACCATTGTTTTTTGCCTTTATAGGGAGCAAAAGTTTTTACAGTCACAGCAAATCCTTTAAAAGCGACAAATTCGCGCTCGGTGGTTAAATTGCGAGAAATCCCAGGACTAGAGATTTCTAGAACATAAGCTCCCGGAATAATTTCCGCTAAATCTAGCTTTTCCTCTACAATTCGACTCATCTGTTCACAGTTTTCTAGACTAGTTTCTGTTTGCAGATTCCGCACATCTATCCTCAAAATTGGTGGTGTTTTATTAGTTTGAAAAACCACATCAACCAATTCCAGATTAAGGTTGGCGGCTAAAGGAGATGCCAGTTCAATAATTTGAGGGACGACAGGATGAGTCATGTTGGGCGGAAGTTAATATAAGCTAGGTTATGGCTGGATTAGCAAACTTTTGGTTGAGGTTTTCTGTTCATAGACAACAAAAAAAGCGGGCTCCCCCCACTTCCTTTCAGTTTAATATCTTTGAAGGTAGAAAGGTATAGCTTAAACTACTAATCCTTCCTTCAACATAATAATACCAACAAATTATTAATTTCGACAACACAATTAGTTCGTACTAGGGAAATTAAACTAATAACGAGACGCAATTGATCATTACTAGGGTGAGTATCAACTCAACTCCAGTAACGAGCGATCGCGTCTCGCCAACTAACTAAATTTCAACTTCTTTTACATATTCTCAAATTTAGAATAAGCCTAGAGTTAAAGATTTATCGATGGGGAATGTGGCACCAATTCCCAACCAGATAGTTACTAAAGTACCAAACAAGAATACTGTAGTAGCTACGGGACGGCGGAAGGGATTTTGGAACTTGTTAACGCTTTCAATGAAAGGAATCAACATCAAACCCAAAGGTACAGCCGTTTGAGCTGCAATTCCTAGCAGTTTACTAGGAACGACACGTAAGATTTGAAATACTGGATAGAGATACCATTCAGGCAAGATTTCCAGAGGAGTAGCGAAAGGATTAGCAGGTTCACCCATGATCGCAGGATCTAACACCGCTAAACATACTACCAAACCAATAGTTCCCAAGATAACTACAGGGAAAATGTATAACAAATCATTGGGCCAAGCGGGTTCACCATAATAGTTATGACCCATACCTTGAGCCAACTTAGCGCGTAAAGCAGGATCGCTAAGATCTGGCTTTTTTAAAGTGGACATAGTTCTTTCTCCTAAAATTTACAGGGATTCAGCTATTTTAATAAGCTGGATAATTGCTATATGTACTGTCGAAGTTAATCAAATGGTGTGACTCTTACTCCATCATAAAGACTACAGAGTAATTGTTCTATTGAGAAAATTAAACCTTTATTCTTCAACTAAAATGCGTCTTTGTGAGTATTTAGTGCTAACCAGTGAATGACTTATACGCCTGACATTTTAGCTATATTATTCTAGGCAACAATTTATCAGGGCAAATAATACCTGACAAAGTTATGCTGTAGAGTTTACAAGGGACCGGAAATACCTTGCTTGCGAATCATTAAGAAGTGCAACAGCATGAATACTGCAATTAACCATGGTAAGACGAAAGTATGCAAGCTGTAGAAGCGAGTTAAAGTAGCTTGACCCACACTCGCACCACCTCTTAATAGTTCTACCATTTGGTCGCCGACGACAGGGATTGCTGCTGGTACACCAGAAACAATTTTTACCGCCCAATAGCCTACTTGATCCCAGGGAAGAGAGTATCCAGTAACGCCAAAGCTAACGGTGATTACTGCCATGGTTACCCCAGTAATCCAAGTTAACTCACGGGGCTTTTTGAAACCACCAGTGAGATAAACACGGAAAACATGAAGAATCATCATCAAGACCATCATGCTAGCTGACCAGCGATGGATAGAACGAATCAACCAACCGAAGCTGACTTCATTCATGATGTATTCAACAGACGTAAATGCTTCCGCTACACTGGGTTTGTAGTAAAAAGTCATGCAGAATCCAGTAGCAAACTGAATGAGGAAGCAGACGAGAGTGATCCCGCCCAAACAGTAGAAAATATTGACATGGGGGGGTACGTATTTGCTGGTGATGTCATCAGAAATTGCTTGAACTTCTAGACGCTCATCAAACCATTGAAAAACTTTTGAATCAGTTACTTGTTTAGAAAACATGAAGCCTATAGATTAGCTAACAAAAAAATTATGGATAGTTTACCGAACTAACTTGTCAGAGTCCTAACGATAACTAAGAAGTTCAAGATTTTTTAGCCTTAAATTCACTAGATATCTGAGGCTACTGTCAAAGTTTGAGGTAGCAGGTGCGTACTTGGTTCAAGTTTGTCTGCATCGTCACAGACCGCACTAAATGTGTATATTGCTATTTAAGTCCGTAGTAGGGTGAACCCTTAAAAGAGTTTTGCCCTCTTTAAAAAATGTAACATAGCTTTAAGCTATGGTGGCTTTATTTAATGTCGTATTATAAGACATATTTAAGTCAGGGTGGCTATTGTATCGTCAAAAATATATAGGTATTGTTTCTTAATTATCGAAGATGATCGCTGTTTTTGCGTAACAGTTAATTAAGAATCGCTAAATTAGAATAATTAAGTAACGTAGGATATATCCCTAATCATTTTTCTCATGCTCAAAAAAGTTTTCTCAATCGCTTTATTGGTATTTTTCTGGGTTGCGTCTTCCTTTTGGTATTTCATTCCCGAAGCCCAAGCTTTTACCGAAGAACAAAAATTACTTTTGCAATCTTGGCGTATTGTCAATCAGTCTTATTTAGACGAGACTTTTAATCATCAAAATTGGTGGAAGGTTCGAGAACAGTTTATCAAAAACCCATTGCGCGATCGCGAAGAAACTTATGCTGTGATCGAAGAAATGTTGGCAGGGTTGGACGATCCTTTCACGAGGCTCCTGAGACCAGAGCAATATCATAGTTTACAGGTCAACACTTCTGGCGAACTTTCTGGTGTCGGCTTACAGATTAATGTTAATCCAGAAACCAAGCTAATTGAAGTAATCTCTCCTCTTGCTGGTTCTCCAGCAGAGGCAGCAGGAATTGAACCCAAAGATAGCATTTTAGAAATTGATGGAGTCGACACCCAAACCCTGACTTTGGATGAAGCTGCCGCTAGGATGCGTGGCACTGTGGGGACAAAAGTTTCTCTCCGGGTGCAATCTGGTCGAGATGAGAATGCTCAACCCCGTACAGTAAGCTTAATTCGCGATCGCATTTCTCTGAATCCTGTAGTTACCGCTTTAGATACCACTACCAATAATAAAGTTGGTTATATTCGTCTGAATCAGTTTAGTGCCAATGCGGCGGATGAGATTGCCCAAGGAGTTAATCGTCTTGAGCAACAAGGAGCAGAAGCTTATATTTTAGATTTACGCAATAATCCTGGGGGATTGTTACAGGCTGGAGTAGAAATCGCCAGAATGTGGCTTGATAGTAGCACCATTGTCTATACAGTGAATCGTCAGGGAGCTTTGGGTAGTTTTGATTCTACTGACGATATACTGACAGACGATCCCCTAATCGTGTTGGTGAACCAGGGGACTGCCAGTGCTAGCGAAATTTTGGCAGGAGCATTACAAGATAATCATCGTGCTTTATTGGTAGGAGAAAAAACTTTTGGCAAAGGCTTAATTCAGTCTTTGTTTGAATTGCCAGACGGTTCAGGATTAGCGGTGACAGTAGCTAAATACGAAACGCCCAGCCACAAAGATATTAATAAACTTGGTATCATGCCAGATAACGTGGTGGCTCAACAGGCAATTACCTATTCTCAAATTGCTACAGAAGCAGACCAGCAATACCAGACCGCACTGAAACTGTTAACTTCCCAAGAAAACGTGGTGGCAAATGCAGCGTAAAGGGCTTCGCCCTAGCTATCAGCTATCAGCTGTAGAAGTTTTATTACTTCATACTTCCGCGCAGCGGCAATAGTTGCTATATGAGATAATCCTAATTAGATTAAAATTCAGTTTTAAGAAGAAGTTCAAAATGTTCAATTTTACAGGGGAAAGACCGAGCAATTTGGGAGTTAAAGATGGCAAATTAGCGGCTTGCCCTGATAGTCCTAATTGTGTCAATAGTCAAAGCGACGATGCTCAATCTAAGATTGAACCTTTATCTGCTGTATCTATTGCTGAAATCAAGAAAGTGGTAGAGGGCATGGAAAGAACTACGATCATTGAAGAGACAGATAATTATCTCTACGCAGAATTTAAAAGTAAGTTAATGGGTTACGTAGATGATGTCGAATTTTATTTCGACCCACAAGCTAATGTAGTTCACGTACGTTCTGCGTCACGTTTAGGAAAATCAGACTTAGGAGTTAATCGGAAGCGAGTCGAAGAAATCAGATCTAAGCTTAAATAAAGTAAAAATTTTAGTTGTTTTTCTCTTGTGTCAAGCTTCTTAAATTAGCAGCAGTTTGCTCTGGTTTGCCAGAAAGGGGGAAAATTAAAACACTTTTGATAGCATTATCGTCGATGATTTCGGGAAGGCGATGAAATTGTTGGTCTGTAAGCGCAATACCATCATACTGCTTAACATAGTCTAGTTCTGCTTGGAAGTTTTTCTCGTTGTAATTTTGAATAAATATGCGGTCGACGTCCCATTTTTTCCAGTCAGCCGCAAAATACCGTTTTGCCCAATAGGGATTGTGGTGACAGATATCAAAACTAACTTTGGGGTTAGCTTGTTTCATTGCCTCGATCATTTTTTGGACAAACTTAGTTAAACTTTCCGTGCGATCGACATTGCCCGGTAATTCTGCATGATAACCAAGATAATCGTCCCATTGAACAGCATCTATTTCGGGATATTTCTGGACAAACTCGGTGAGGATGTCGCGAAAAAAGTCAGCAACTTCAGGATTTTCTACGTCTAGCAGATAGTGTTCCACTCCACTATAAGTACGATCAATTCCTGGAATAATCCATTTCTGAGCGATCGCTCTATCAAATACAGGACTATTTTGGTCGATTTTAATGCCTTTTTCAAAATAGGCGTGAACTTCTATACCCTGTTGGTGTGCTTCATCAATCAGCCAGTCTAGCCAGCGATCGCGAAATTTATTGGGACAACTTTTATAGCCGAGCTTTTGTTCCATAACCTGACTGTTGTACATTGTACAAGCATTGCCCCAAACTCCATGAATGATAGTATTTATTCCTTGAGCGCGGTAAAACTTTACGCGATCGCGAATCACTTGTTCGCTGGCATTATTAGTAATTTGATAACGGCTTAAATAAATTCCTCTAATGACTTTTTGATCCCAGTTGTTTATGGTTGGGGAAATTTTTGATTCAGGTTTTTGATTCTGTGATTTTACTTGCTCT
Source organism: Pleurocapsa sp. PCC 7319 (assembly GCF_000332195.1). Lineage (NCBI taxonomy): Bacteria > Bacillati > Cyanobacteriota > Cyanophyceae > Pleurocapsales > Pleurocapsaceae > Pleurocapsa > Pleurocapsa sp. PCC 7319. The sequence continues at coordinate 742,940 of NZ_KB235922.1, read as the reverse complement.
AGCTGCTGATTAGATTTTTTAGTAGTGTTCTGGGAAGGTTTCGGCTGTGGTGAGTTGACAATTGGTGAAGAAGGAAGATTGGGCGACGAATTGAGCGAGGAATTAGGAATACTGGGAGATGAAACAATTGGTGAAGAGGGTAAAGTCGGGGTTGGCTGAGGGGGGACGGGAGGAGGAACTGGTTCAGAAATAGGGATTGAAATCTCAATTCCAGGAATTTTCGCCAGAAAACTATTGAGCCGATTGAGATCAAAATCTGGCAGACCATTTTTACTAAACCACCAGTACCCCCCTCCTAATAAGAGAAGAATTACCGAAAAAGGGATATTGGCACAGCCACAGCCACAACCCTTGGGCTTATTATCTTGAGAAGACATCAGAATTATAAGTAATTAATAAAATCACACTTAGAGTTCCCTCTTAGTTGAAATTTTAATCAAAGACATTAGGAAAAATGCCTCTAATCGCCAATAGTGAATATTCCCCAACAAAATTGTCATACTTGCCTAATAAAAAGCAAAAAGCCGCGAATACTGCATACAGCTCTACCGCGACTTCAAGATAATTATTGATAATGATTTTAGTTGTTTAATTCAGCGACCAAAATTATACCTTAGCTGTTTCTGCCATTGTAGTCATCAGCTTATCGTAAGTTTCACGCATTTTTAGACCAACTAATACCTGGAATAAACCAGTTCCATTATTAGAACCAGGATAATCTTTATGCTTAAGCAATAGTTCAGTCATTTCACCATAGTGACCTGTACCTGTGTTACTCAAGTGGCTCTCGATATAGATCATTTCTTCGAGATTATCGAACTGACCATCTACTTCTAAGATCGAGACTTCGTTATTATAGAAGGCATCGGGACCGTAGTACATCTTGATACCGGGATAAGCGCAAGTAAGCTTACGTCCGCAGGGACGCCAGTGTATAGTTGAGCCTTCATCAAAGAGGTAAACTGTGTCGAAGTTTTCTACTCCTTCTTTCTGGATCAAGCGAACTCGAAGTAGATCAGTTTCTTTATCGTCTACTAGCTGAGTAGGTAATACTTGGATTACGACATCAGCAAATTCTCTTTGGACTTCGATGTAGGCTTTGAAATCGGGTTCACGAGCTTTAATGGAGGCCAAAATATCCTCGTAAGTATGGCCTCTTTCGGACATATCACGTTGAATTTTCCACTGAATTTTGACTTCGTCACTAATATCGAGGTAAACGCCAAAGTCTACCAGTTCACGAACTCTCTGATCGTAAAGAGGATGCAAACCCTCAATTACAACGACTTTATTTGGTTCAATTCTCTCAGGAGGGTCAAGTTCACCAGTTTCATGATTATAAATTGGCTTATCGATCGCTTTACCTTCCTTAAGAGCCTTAATTTGCTCATACATCAGGTCGAAGTTATTGGCTTTAGGATTTAAAGCTGTAACCCCTGCTGCTTTTCTACCTTTGCGATCAAGACTATGATAGTCATCAAGACAAATTACAGTCATAAATTCTTCGCCAAACAGATCAGTTAAACGACGAAGAAAAGTTGATTTACCACATCCGGAGTCTCCTGCTACTCCGATAAGCACCACTCGGTCTAAATCGGCGGTCATAAAAATCCTCTTCTACAAAACTAATATTTAACCCATAATTATTAAGCTAGCTCAAGGAGCAAAATACAGACAAATATATCTGTAAATTTAGACTCCTTAGGAAAAATCAAGCCGTAAATCTCTGACTTGGCAAAGAACACCAAATCTATAGTTTAAATGAAATTTCTCCCTACATTTTGCCAAAAAAATGGCAAAACTTCTTTGAGAAAGCTTGATTCTTTGCTAGTTAATTAAGTACTAAATGCTAACTACTAACATTGATGAATCTTACCAGAAGCTAACCACCTCTACAAGAGAAAACAGTAGAAAATCACTTGGTTACAACAGAGTTAAGTTAGTCTCATATTTTTAGTCAGACAGTTTCTTAAAAAAATGAAAATGAATTAAAAACTACAGATTCAAATTCACGTAGAAAGGTAGCCTAAGTCTGATGGCTAATTTCTGATGCTACTTCCATCCAAAATTTTCCTAAATCATGAATAAATCATAGTCTCTCAATGATAGTCTATTAATACAATACAAACACTATAAGCTACTGTTCTTATTTTCGTACTCAGCAAATAATGGGTATGAAGAGGAAGTCAGTTATGTAAAGTATTTAATAGTCTAAAATTTAAATTGGGGGAGAAAAGATAGCGAAATGTATAACTCTAGTTCAGCGTTTTCTAGTAGCAATAGTCAGTACAAAAATCGTCTATTTGTTTACGAGGTTGAGGGTCTATCTCAAAATGGCAACAATGGTAGTCTTAAAGCCCCTGTTCGTAACAGCGGTTCTGTGTTGATCACTGTTCCCTACAACCGGATGAATCAAGAGATGCGCCGCATCAACAGTTTGGGTGGAAAAGTAGTTAGTATTAAGCCTGTTGGTCATGACACACCAGTGCCAGTAAGCCAACCTACACCCCAGCAGCAAGTAGCATCTAACAATAAATCTATGTCTCAAGCAAAATCCAAACAAGCTAAGAAAAAAGTTCCAGTTAATATCTATCGCCCTAAAAATCCGTACATTGGTAAATGTACAGAAATCTATGATTTAGTTGGAGAAGGCGGTATTGGAACTTGTCGCCACATGACATTTGACCTTTCTGGTGGAGATTTACACTACGTGGAAGGTCAAAGTATTGGTATTGTTCCTCCTGGTGAAGATGAACAAGGCAAACCGCATAAATTAAGACTATATTCTATCGCTTCTACTCGTCACGGAGATAATTTAGAAGATAAAACTGTTTCATTGTGTGTACGTAAATTAGAATACAAAGATCCCGAAACTGGAGAAGACGTTGAAGGGGTATGCTCTAGCTTCTTGTGTAACCTCAACCCAGGTGATGATGTATCTATTACTGGCCCTGTGGGTAAAGAGATGCTATTGCCAGAAGATGAAGATGCTAACGTTATTATGATTGCCACAGGAACTGGTATTGCCCCATTCCGTGCTTATCTATGGCGTATGTTCTTTGAGGGAGACAAAAACCCAGACTATAACTTTAAAGGTTTAGCTTGGTTATTCTTTGGTATTGCCAAAACTCCTAATATCCTCTATAAGGATCAGCTCGATGAATTGGCCGAGAAATATCCTGATAACTTCCGTTTAGACTATGCCATCAGCCGTGAGCAGAAGAACTCCGAAGGCGGCAAAATGTACATTCAACACCGAATCGCCGAACACGCTGATAAGCTTTGGGAATTGATGCAGAATCCTAAAACCCATACTTATATTTGTGGTCTGAAAGGTATGGAAGGCGGTATTGACGAAGCATTAAGTGCGGCAGCAGATAAGCATGGCGTTAACTGGGATGATTATCGTAAAGCGATGAAAAAAGAACACCGCTGGCACGTTGAAACCTACTAGAATTTCTTAACTCAGCAGCCGATTAATTTAATCCTTAAAGCTCTAAATAACAAGGTTAGATTAAATTGGCAAACAAGATCATGATCGTCATCGCGTCTACTAAGCTAATACTGTAGGCGCGTTTATTTTATATATTTTGTCGCGACAATCTTCAGTTTTTTTGAAAATTAGAACCCACTGCGAAGCGTCAAGAATAGCATGGACTCAATCCAGAATCTCACTAATGCAAGTTGCAAGATTGTCAACTTGCACCGAAAATGAGAATTACGTTAAATTTAGTTAAGCAAGAGGTAATATAAAGAAATAAAACTTGGCAGATAAAGTGTTTTTACGGCTTGAAGTATTTAAGTAAGGTAAACTAAACAGTCAAATGCGATATTGATCTACATATGTCAACATCTGCGGTGACGGGATTTTGTCAAGTAAGTGCCCTAAAGTTCTTAACAGAACCAACCAAAAAATAATCTTAAAATTATTCAATTTAGAACAACACCATATCCTATGAAGAATTTTTCCTGGAGAATCGTATTACTTTGGACATTACCTTTGCTGGTAGTGGGCTTTTTCCTCTGGCAAGGAACTTTTACTACTCCCAACGCTAGCAGTAGTTTAAATGGCAATTCGGCTAGTACCCGTATGACCTATGGTCGCTTCTTAGACTATCTCAACTCAGGACGAGTTTCTTCTGTAGAACTATATGAAAATGGTAGAACTGCCATAGTACAAGCAATTGATCCAGAATTAGACAACCGAATCCAAAAGCTCAGAGTTGACTTACCTGCCAATTCACCTGAATTAATTACTAAATTACGAGATGCTGATGTTAACTTCGATTATCATCCTGCTAGTAATGAAGGTGCAGTTTGGGGACTATTAGGTAATCTCATTTTTCCCATCATCCTCATTGGAGCATTATTCTTCTTGTTCCGTCGTTCCAACAATATGCCTGGTGGTCCAGGACAAGCAATGAGCTTTGGTAAATCTAAAGCCAAGTTCCAAATGGAAGCAAAAACAGGCATCATGTTTGATGATGTTGCCGGTATTGACGAGGCCAAAGAGGAACTCCAAGAAGTTGTTACCTTTTTGAAACAGCCTGAAAGATTCACTGCAGTTGGAGCGAAAATTCCTAAAGGAGTATTATTAGTTGGCCCTCCTGGAACTGGTAAAACTCTTCTCGCCAAAGCGATCGCTGGTGAAGCAGGCGTTCCGTTCTTCAGTATCTCTGGTTCGGAATTTGTGGAAATGTTTGTCGGCGTGGGTGCGTCTCGTGTCCGTGACTTGTTTAAAAAAGCGAAGGAAAACGCCCCCTGTTTGATCTTTATTGATGAGATTGATGCCGTAGGTCGTCAGCGTGGTGCTGGTATCGGTGGTGGTAACGACGAAAGAGAGCAAACTCTTAACCAATTACTAACCGAGATGGATGGTTTTGAGGGCAACACAGGTATCATTATCATTGCTGCTACTAACCGTGCTGATGTTCTAGATTCTGCCTTAATGCGTCCTGGTCGTTTTGACCGTCAGGTAATGGTAGATAACCCCGATATTAAGGGTCGTCTCGAAATCCTTGAAGTTCACGCTCGCAATAAGAAAATTGCTCCTGAAGTTTCTTTGGATGCGATCGCTCGCCGTACTCCTGGCTTCTCTGGTGCAGATTTAGCAAACTTGCTCAATGAGGCAGCAATTTTAACTGCCAGAAGACGTAAAGAAGCTGTCACCATGCTCGAAATCGATGATGCGGTAGATCGGGTTGTAGCTGGGATGGAAGGTACTCCGCTCACAGATGGTAAGAGTAAGCGATTGATCGCCTATCACGAAATTGGTCACGCGATCGTAGGAACTCTGGTTAAAGACCATGACCCAGTACAAAAAGTAACTTTGATTCCTCGGGGACAAGCTCAAGGCTTAACTTGGTTTACACCGAATGAAGACCAAGGTCTAATCAGCCGTTCTCAGTTAATGGCTAGAATTGCTGGAGCAATGGGTGGTCGTGCCGCCGAAGAAGAAATTTTTGGTAACGACGAAGTCACTACTGGAGCTGGTGGTGACTTACAACAGGTAACTGAAATGGCAAGACAGATGGTTACTATCTACGGCATGAGTGATCTTGGTCCCGTTGCTTTAGGTGGACAAGGAGGCGAAGTATTCCTCGGTGCAGGTCTAACCTCCCGTGCTGAATATTCCGAAGAAGTAGCCTCTCGCATTGACGATCAAGTCCGTCAAATCGCAGAACATGGTCACGAATTAGCTCGCAAAATTGTTCGCGAAAACCGTGAAGTAATTGATCGCTTAGTTGACTTGTTAATTGAAAAAGAAACTATTGATGGCGAAGAATTAAAACAAATTGTTTCTGAATATACTGCTGTACCGGATAAAGAAAGATTTGTACCTCAAATCTAATCTTGATTGATCGAATTTAATGTTAATTGGGATAGTCTTTAGGCTATCCTTTTTTTATTGTTGAATCTAGTATTTTTTAGATGGTATCTAAATCCGATCTGATTTTGGTTGCTGGTATTACTGGTGGTGTGGGTCAGCTAGTTGCGGCTAAACTATTAGCCAAAAACTTGAATGTTCGTGGCTTAACCAGAAATAAAGCTCAAGCTGAATCAATGTTTGATCGCCAAGTTGAACTCTTGGAAGGAGATCTTCGTGAGCCAAATACTCTCGTTAGCGCTACCAAGGGAGTAGACTATATAATCTGCTGTACTGGGACAACGGCTTTCCCGTCAGCGCGTTGGGATTTTATTAATTTTGTTCAACCTTCTAATGATCCTCAAGCTGTAGATAGCGAAGGGGTAAAAAACCTGGTTGCTAATGCACCCCATGATTTAAAACGGTTTGTCTTTGTCTCTTCCTGTGGTGTATTGCGTAAAGAGCAGTTTCCTTTTAAGCTTCTCAATCTCTTTGGAGTTCTAGATGCCAAACTTGAGGCGGAAAAAGCAATAATTGCTTCCGGTTTTCCTTACACTATTATTCGTCCTGGGCGTTTGATTGATGGTCCTTATACTTCCTATGATTTAAATACTTTAATTCGAGCCAAAACCGATGGCAAAAAAGCCGTAGTTCTTGAGAACGGAGATCGGTTAAACGGGGAAACTAGTCGTGTTGATGTAGCTAATGTTTGTGTAGAATCACTATTTTATGAGCTGGCAGTTAATCGAGATTTTGCCATAATTAATTCTGGAGAACGTCCTCAGAATACTAATTGGGAACAGCTTTTTTCGCATTTATAAGGAGTTTACGTTTATTATATATGTCTCAAACAAAGACGCTAGAATAACCTAATATTAAGAATTATCTTAGTTTTTTGACTGTTCTGATCGACAAATTCTAGACATTAATTGAAACCCGTGTTAGAAAAATTTTATTATTCTTGATTTTGTTCAAACCCATGCTATCTATATCGATAGATTGAGACAGGAATAGCTTAAACTGTTGGAGAAATAATTTAAGCCAAAAATATTACTGGAGGTAATTAATTACTGTGAATTTTCTGGAAATTATCGAAAAGGGTGGTATCTCGATGTATCCACTGCTTCTGCTTTCAGTATTGTCTATCTCAACAATTTTAGAGCGACTTTGGTTTTGGTCAAGAGTACTTTTCAAAGAGAAAAAAATATTTAACCGCATTATGGAAGCGGCCGAACGTAACTGGGATTTAGTCGGTAAAATTGCCCAGGAACACATTCATCACCCTCTAGGTAATTTTGTTTATTCTCCCTTTCGATTGTCTAATCCTGATCCTGATATCTTTCATATTGCCTTGGAATCGGCAGCCGAAGAACAATTAGCGAGAATGCGCAAAGGAGACAAAATTTTGGAGGCGATTATTGCCCTTTCTCCCCTATTAGGTTTGTTTGGTACAGTCTGGGGGTTAATTCAAGCCTTAAGCTCAATCAAAATCAGTGATTTGGGTACAGCAGATTCCTCTGGAGTAACTTTAGGTATTGGGGAATCTTTAATCTCAACAGCAGTTGGTCTATTGGTAGCGATAATTAGTCTCAGTTTTTATCGTCTGTTTCAGGCTTTTTGGTCAAATCAAGTTAGAGTGTTACGACGTACTGGTAGTCGCTTGGAAGTTATGTATCGCGATCGCTGGATGAAATCAGAAGATGAAGGAGTAGTAGTTGCAGATGAGGATTATTCTTTTGTCAATATTAAACCACCAGGATTTAAGGAATAACAGACAATAAATGATTACATCCGTGATTAATCCCGCAAATTTTAACTGTCAACCCAGAAATCACCTTTTATTTCTTCAATCTTATACTTATTGATATTCCATGACCTCCAAAAAAAAATATCAGCCGCGACCGATCAAGCCAATGAAGCTTTGGCAAGATGAAGGGGAATCAAGTGGAGCAAATATTGAAATTCTGCCCCTGATTGATGTTATTTTTTGTATTTTGACCTTTTTTATCTTGGCAGCGGTTAATTTTTCCCGTCAGCAAGCAATTAGCTTGGACTTGCCCCAAGCAAAAACAGGCGCTCCTCAAATGCAGAATATTTTAATTGTGACTATTGATGATATTGGTCAGCTTTATGTCGATCAAAATTTAGTGAGCCGTAGTGATTTAGCCTGGGAAATCAAAAAATATCGTCAGTCCAATCCTGATGGCTTAATGACCTTGTATGCTGCGAAAAATTCCACTTATAGAGAGGTAGTAGAAGTATTAGATATTCTACGGGAGGTCGGAGGAAATCGCGTGGCATTAGCAACACTTCCCGAAGGCTCCGCACCGCCAACAATCCAACCTACTCCAGGAGTAAATCCAGCTTTGCCAGGATTACCCAATAGCATCGATCCTTTCCCTAATCCACCTGCTCCACCTACTCCTTAGAACTTTTATCCTGGAGGCCACTTCATGGGGCGATCGCCTAAAATATGCAAATGTAGATGATCCACACTTTGTCCGGCATCGACACCATTATTGATCACTACTCGATAACCGTTGTGGAGATTTGCTTGCTCGGCAACTTTCTTAACTGTCATCAATAGATGACCCATAAGCGAACTATCTACTTGACTGGACTCTGACAAACGGGGAATTGGTTTTTTGGGAATAACTAAAATGTGAGTTGGTGCTTGGGGATTAACATCTTTAAACGCCAAGGCTAAATCATCTTCATAGACAATATCGGCAGGAATTTCGCGGCGAATAATCTTGCCAAAAATAGTATCTGTCATAAGTTATTGGATATTATTACAGTCGATTTCTTTAATATCCATATTGTAATAATATATTTACGTTTCTTTTCATAATTCGCGCCATCCAGAATCCGCATTATATCAATTTGGATAATATTTGAGACACGTAATCTTGTGGTAAGGGCGAACTGCGGTTCGCCCCTACAAATAATCTGTCTTACCCAAAAACTGAAATGATATTACTCTAAATATAAAATTAAACTAAAAATAGACAATAGAGGTAACTAGTTAAAGAACTCAATCTATTGTCTATGGAAATAGTTTTATATTATCTTGATAACGGTCAAGCCTTATTGGGCGGTAACTTGATATTTTTTGCTAACCCGAGCCAAGATAAAGTTTGAATCATAATCCAAGTTAAGTCAATTTCCCACCACTTTAAGCCATGGCGAGCAGAGTATTGAAAAGCATGGTGATTATTGTGCCAACCTTCTCCAAACGTCAGCAATGCTACCCACCAACAGTTGAGAGAAGTATCATTAGATTCATAACTTTTATAGCCAAATTTATGAGTCGCGCTATTCACAAACCAAGTGCAATGAAATACGATTACTAGACGAACAAAAATCCCCCAGACAACAAATGGCAGACCTCCCCAATAATAGAGAATTAATGCTAAGACAACCTGAAAAGGTATCATGCCATGTTGACAAACTTGATAAAAGCGATCGCCGGAAATATCTTTGGTATAGCGAGGAATTTTTTCATTGGCAGGATTCTGGCATAACATCCAGCCTAAATGACTCCAGTAAAAACCTTTAAGAGAATTATGAGGATCAAATTCAGTATCAGAATATTGATGATGGATACGATGAAGTCCGATCCAGTCTAGGGGACCTCCTTGACCTGCAAGCGTACCACAAAAAATTAAAAAATATTCGACTATTTTGGGAACCTCATAACTACGATGGGATACGAGACGATGAAATCCCAAGGTAATTCCTACTCCTGCTGTAATAAAGTAAAGTATGAAAGCTACCCCAAGAGCTTGCCAACTAAAATTGCTGGGAAAAAGAGCAAATAGAGCTACAAAGTGGATTACAGCCATGTATATAATCGTCCCCCAGGCTGGAGGGATTTTTTCTGATGTCGCAACTGTCATTTAATAACCTTAATTTCAACTCCATGCAATATTTTTGTATTGTGTATTCAATACATTAATAAAGAAGAAGACAATAGCAAAAATACTAATTTTTCACACCTTGTCATCTCAAAATATTATTCAATGGATTTGTCTGGGATTGGTCTTCAAGACATACCAGTATTGACATGAACAACGAAAAAGTTTTTTGGTAAGTGACCGAAAACAAAACCAAGCTCTCCATCAAAAATATGAAAATCAACAATCTGCTCCTAGAAGCAGAAAATGCACTAATACCGATTTTTTCTGGTATTGACACCCAGGTCAAGGAAAATCTAAAAAAAGTTTTATTCGCTTTTCGCCATCATCGTGTTGGTGTGCAACATTTTGCTAGCGTGAGTGGCTACGGACACGATGATTTAGGACGAGAAACTCTAGACCAAGTGTTTGCCAAAATTATGAATGCCGAGGCTGCTGCGGTGAGAGTACAGTTTGTTTCTGGGACTCATGCGATCGCCAGCGCCTTGTATGGAGTCCTACGCCCAGGGGACGAAATGTTAGCGGTGGCAGGTGCACCCTACGACACCCTAGAGGAAGTAATTGGTTTACGAGGTAAGAATCAGGGTTCACTTAAGGATTTTCAGATTGATTATCGTCAGCTAGAATTGACTGAGGCAGAAACTATTGACTGGGAAGCTCTCAGCACCGCCGTTACCAATAAAACTCGTTTAGTCTTAATCCAACGTTCTTGTGGTTATTCTTGGCGACCTAGCCTATCGATTGAAGATATTGGCAGAATTGTCGAGTTGGTCAAAAAGCAAAATTCCCATACTGTCTGTTTTGTCGATAATTGTTATGGCGAATTTGTTACCGATCGGGAGCCAACAGCAGTAGGAGCAGATCTGATCGCAGGCTCTTTAATTAAAAACCCAGGGGGAACGATTGTTACTGCAGGAGGCTATATAGCGGGGAAAAAGGAATTAGTAGAGGCGGCGGCTTGTCGCTTAACTGCACCAGGTATTGGCAGTAGTGGCGGAGCGACTTTATCTCAAAATCGACTTATGTTCCAGGGATTATTTCTAGCATCGCAAATGGTAGGAGAAGCAATCAAAGGCAGCCATTTAATTGCCTACGTTTTTGAACGCTTGGGATATCCTGTGAATCCAGTGCCTTTAGTTCCCCGTCGAGATATTATTCAAGCAATTCAATTGGGTTCTCCAGAAAAGCTCATTGCCTTTTGTAAAGCGATACAACAGCATTCTCCTGTAGATTCCTTTTTGGAACCCGTTCCTGATGCAATGCCTGGATACGAGAGTAAATTGGTGATGGCTGGAGGAACATTTGTCGATGGTAGTACTTCTGAGTTTTCGGCTGATGGTCCTTTGCGTGAGCCTTATATCGCCTTTTGTCAAGGAGGAACCCACTGGACTCATATTGCGATCGCCCTAGAAGCAGCAATTGAAGCTATTATTTAGACAACTATCTAGACAACAAGAGTATTAACTAATAGCTTTTGTTAAAACTATAAAACAAAAACTCGTCGCGGAAAGAGTGTTCATCGGTGACGTGAAAAATGATACCTCGTTCCATTAAAATCTGACCGAATTCAAGTGCTTCTTCCCTAGTAAAATGTTGTTTCCGTACTAACCAATCAACAGCTTCCGAGCCGATAAAACAAGCTCGATAAAAATTCAGTCGATAACGGCGATCGCGAATATTTAAACCATCACTTGAGCGCATCTGAGCCACTATTTGATGTATCTCCTCATTAGAAAGTCTCTCTTCTAAAGAACCGATTAATTCTTCAGGGTCTACTTGTTTTGCCGAGGGAGACTGAAGCACAATATCTTTTTTAGATAACTTTCCTTGAGGAGGATTAAAACCTTGGGCTATCAACCAAGACCTAAATAGCTCTTCTAAATAAGGCGATTGTAAATGTAAATCTCTTTGAGGAAAGGGGATTTCAATACCATAACGACGTAAATTAGAATCAATCAAGTAATTTAAATCGCTTTTAAGACGAAACTGCTTACGGGGATCTTTGATCCACACCAAAAGCTCAAATTTCAGAGAACTATCGCCAAATTCCTGAAACCAAACTTGAGGACGAGGAGTTCTAAGTACATCAGAGTGTTTTTTAGCTGCATTGAGTAGTGCCGCTTTGACTTTCCTCAGATCAGAACCATAAGCAACCCCCACAGACAAGCGCAAACGTGAAATCGGATCGTTATGGTTCCAATTAACAACTCGATTTTCTAATAACTGAGAATTAGGAACTACAATTGATACTCGATCCAAAGTTACTACTTCCGTACTTCGTGCGCCAATCCTGTGAACTGTACCGACCAAATCCCCAACATCGATCAAGTCCCCAACTTTTATCGGTCTTTCCAAATTAAGAATCAAACCACTAATAAAATTATTAGTTATGTTTTGCAAGCCAAAACCAATCCCCACACTGAGAACACTAGCGATAATTGCCAGAGCACTGATATCGAACCCCCATATTTGCCATAAAACAATTACACCCAGAAAAGTCAAAATATATTGGGTTAAGATCGCTACAACTTCCTGTAATCCTCGATCTGCTATGGTGTAGCTTAAAATATAAGATTTGATTACTTTAGTTAGGTTTTTGACAGCAAACCACAAGCCCAAGGTCAAAGCCAGCAACAATAGTACACCTAAAGCCGAGTAGCTACTATTTCCTAAAGTAATGATGGGAGAAGAGAGGATTGAGAATATTCGGGAACGATATCCGCGAGCTTGGGGGAAAAGATTAGTGACTACAAAAAATACCCCACTCCAGAGCAATAAAGGTAAGGTTATAAATACTAATCGTAAGAACTGAGATATCAATTCTTCCCAACCATCAAGCAGTGAATTATGGTGAAAAACTCGGTCTAGCTGACGCAAACTCAAGGGACGTAGTATTTGTAGACTAACCTGAATTATAATTGCCCCCAAAACTAAACCAACAGCAATGAGGGCAGCTTTCAATAAATTTTGAGGACTACGTTCCGATCTACCTCTTTTTATGGCATTTTCAAGCTTTTCTACCCATATTTTAGCTTGTGATGAATTATTCATCGCTGAAATTACATCAGCTTCGGTTACTGTCAAAATATGACGCTCTGATTGCAATTCTCCATTAGGTAAAGGGTCAGTAGCACTGTTACGAATCGCTACTTGATTTTTGTCTTCAATTACTTCCAAATCGATCACGTCTTTAGTATCAACTAAATCAAGAAGTACACCATTGATTTGGTCGGCTCGTTCTCTGGCAGTGAAAATACCAAAATTTCCTACTTCAAATAAAGTCCGACCATCTAATTCTACTGGTGCTTTATCTGGAGTATTCTTGTTGTCTGTTTGAGCTAAACTCAAACTCGGCAACGCTATCAACCATAAAGTCAAAACACATAACAAGATGACTGCCTTAATCCGCTGCAATCCACACCCCATAAACTTAACTCTTAGTCGTTAACTGATGACCAATACTTCTCGGCTAAAAATTAAGCAGTATTGATAACTATTACTAATCTTATTCTTTTGGAGTCAGTTAAAATTCAATAGTAAAATTTTGCTCAATTTCAATCCCAGAAATCTTGGCTTGGTTGACACTGGCGAGAAAATCCAGGTCAATTACCCCATCATTGACTTGAACAGTAAAGGTTCGATCTAAGGCGATATTTTTGCCTCCTGCTTCGGCAACTAAATCAAAATCATCGAGAATCAGTTGGTCTTCCAAGACGACATCAAATACTCGTTTTCCTGCTTGATTAAAGTAAATTTCGGCAAACTTGAGGGTGATATCGTAGTTGCCATTTTCTACTGCCTGAGTGTAGGAGAAGTTTTGACCAAAATATTCCGATTGATAAAGAGTATCATCTTCCGTATTGGCGATCGCCTGGGAGCTAGTAAAAGTTTTTACCGGACTAAAACCTTCACCCTGGAGCCATTGCTGTCCACTAAGATCGGTATATGAATTTCCTCCCGCGTTAATGTGAGTTACTGGAGAAGCCGGTTGAATTTCAATCCCAGAAATCTTGGCTTGATTGACACTGGCGAGAAAATCCAGGTCAATTACCCCATCGTTGACTTGAACAGTAAAAGTTCGATCCAGAGCCCTATTTTTGCCTCCTGCTTCGGCAACTAAATCGAAATCATCGAGAATCAGTTGGTCTTCCAAGGCGACATCAAATACTCGTTTTCCTTCTTGATTAAAGTAAATTTCGGCAAACTTGAGGGTGACATCATAGTTGCCATTTTCTACTGCCTGAGTGTAGGAGAATTTTTGACCAAAATATTCCGATTGATAAAGAGCATCATCCTCTGTATTGGAGATCGCCTGGGAGCTAGTAAAAGTTTTTACGGAACTAAAGCCCTCTCCCTGGAGCCATTGCCGTCCGTTGCTATCAACAAAATCATGCGCCCCCGCATTAACATATATCTCTGTAGTGTTTTTGAGAGTATTCGGGGGATGATCTACTTCAGTATCTAAAGTAAAGTACTCGCCATCTTTAAAGTTAATACCGGTAAATGTTAAGGTACTGTCCTCAAGCTGACGTCCATGGATAAAAGATATAGCATCGCTAAATGTCTGCTCACTGGCTATCTGTAAAGCGTAATTTTCTATGGGCAACTGTTGTCCTAGTTCAGTCAAGTCAAAAGACACAGAAACTGTTCCTACATCTCCTTGTTTTTCCTGTACTTGCCAAATACGTTTAGATAAATCAATTGCTTCTATCGGCTCAATGCTGGCGCCATTATGAAATGTACCGTGATTACCGTTATTAGTAATATCATTAGCATCGCTTTCTAAAGGTAGGTAGGCAACTAAACCATCACTGTTGGGGTCGACGTAATCTTGACTAGTTTGAATTTCTGCTGCTGTCCGCGCTACACTCCAGATGCGGAAATCTTTGAGATTACCGTTAAAGAATTCGTTGTTACCACCACGAGAACCTAAATATAGGGGAGAGGTGTTGGTAGTTATCCCTGTAGTGGTGTCGGTAGCGGTACTTTCTAACTTTCCATCAATATAAAGTTGGAGTTGATCGCCCGATTTAACAAAGGCAATATGATGAAATTCTCCATCATTAATTTTGGTAGAAGAAGTAAGATGAGGACTGTTTGAACGATCAAAACGAGCAGCGATTATCGTACCATTGCTCTTATAGCGAATGATGAAAGGATAACCGCCACTTTGTCCCCATTTTTCTACAATCGCATCATTAGCTGTCGAACCATCAGTTTTAACTTGTACTTCAATGGTAAAATCCTGGTCTTTACTAAAGTCGATAGCATCGCTATCGGGAATTTTAAGATAATCATTAGTGCCATCTAGTTTTAAGGTATTTTTACTGACAGTTCGATCTTTATTACCCCAAACTAATGCTTCTCCATCTTCCAGACCATTGACTGTATCTTCGGCTTTGATGGTGATGATAGAATTGGCATTGCTACTACGAGATTTAACTTGTGCCAGACCCGAATTATGATCTTTGGCAATACCTGCAACGTCGTTTTTGTATTCGGTCGCCTGAATTGCATCCCACCAAACTAGTCCATCAGAGTTGATGTAATTAGTAGCAACAGTTTGATCGAGAGTTAAGCCATACTTGATACCTAGATAAGAATCTACCGCCAAGCGATCGCTTTTGCCTAAAGCTTGGTTATAAACAATAACTTCAGCTATTTCGCCGTCATATTGACGACCCAGTTGAAACTTACGATTTTTGGTAATGGGATTTTGAGTATTACTATCGGACGCTACCGATAAACCATTGTGGAAAATATTCTGTCCGACATCAGTTTCACTACTAAAATGCCAAGTGCTAAATTCTGTGGCGCCAGAGTTACTGTAGGGAATACTGAGTCGCCCATCGCCGGTACCACCCGCATCAAAATGAATGTTGTTTCCCCAAGGCATATGAGCCAGAAAACGACCCCATCCAGTATTATCGAGGGTAAAGAGAAAATTATTACTATTGGAATTGGATTTAGTAACTACAAACACCGAAGAATTTTGAACAAAATCTTCTGGTAAAGTATCAGCAGTTTCTAGTAAATCATCACCATCAAAACTTAAAACGGGATTGTAGTTTAGTAGCTCAGTGTCTATATTGGGTCTACTTTCTGCTGTATCTTGACCAACATTAAGTTGTACCTGGCTATTATCTTCCCAGCTAACAATTTGACCATTGTTAGAAGTTATTCCGGCATCTCCTTTCAACCATAGCTGGAGACCTTCATGTATTCCTCCTGGATTTTCTGTGAGAAGAGGATCATCATTCAGGATAATTGCTTGTCCTTGTTCATCATCAACAAAAACATATTTGGGTTGGCTTAAGTTCAGGAAGAAAGTTTCATTGTCTTCAGTCAAATTATTATTAATTAAAGGCACACTAACAGTCCCATTAGCTTCTCCCGCTTTAATAAATAATCTGCCGCTAGTTTTGATGTAATCTGCCCCCGCTTTAGCTGTACCGTCTTCGGTATCGTAAGTAACAAAAACACCATGAACACTGGGTTGATCCAAACTGACGGTAAATATTGCTGCTGTACCATCTTCACTGACTTCTAAATCGCTAACAGAAAGCGATCGCGTTTCTTCAATTGTCCCTACCGCTTGGTTATCAGCAATAGTGGCATTGATGGGGTTGGTTAAATTCAGATAAAGATGTTCGTCGTCTTCGCTGATCTCATCTAAAGTCACTCCAACAAATACTTGTTTCTCGGTTTCTCCAGGTTGGAAAGTTAAAGTTTTATCTTTGGCATCGTAATCTGATTCGGCGATCGCTGTACCATCGGCAGTAGCATAATCGACTCTTACAGTCTGATTACTGGGTGCGTCTAAGCTAATCTTAAATAAGAGTCCTGTACTATTTATAATTTTGCCGTCAGCATCTTTGATCGGAATACTAGACAATACTCCAGCATCCCCAACCCTAATACTCGGTAGGGCACCATTATTCGAGATCACCATCTCCCCTGGAGTATTGCCCAAGGTGTCATCAGTCGCATTTTCTAGATTGAGATCAAAACTGCAGCAGAGTTGGCAATGATAATATCGTCGCTGCTAGAATTAATCAGATTTTCAATGACAACATCGATCGCAATGGATGTACCATAGGTGGGAACATAATAGGTAGTGCCGTCGCGATTGTAGGAAGAACCTTGATAACCGTCTTGGGTAGTTTGATATTTACTCTGATTTAAATCAAAACGATAACCAGAATCATCAAATTCCAAGCCAGAAAAGTCAAAGGTATCTATGCCGCCACTATCCCAAATAGTCTGCTTCAAATGTCGAGTTGTATCAATGGCTATTTCTCCATCAATTACATAGTTGTCTACCGTTAGAAACTCATATACTGTATCTTCTGGACGATATTCCGCTGCACCATATCTTTCCTGTAATGACTTAATGTCATAAGCCATAAATGTAGCAGGGCTATTACCTGGATAGGTATAAGACATCACGGTATTGGAGGCATTTTCCTCAGGATCGAAGACAGAGGTACTTTTCCCAAAAGAGTGAGGCATACCGATGGCATGACCTAGTTCATGCATTAACGCTGAATATGCGTAGACCCCTTGACCTGATTCCCAGCCATTGCCTCCTGCATCGGAAGCTGCTGCCCAACCTGCGAGGTGAATATGTCCCCCTGCATAGGCATAATTGGGACCATCGGAGACTACAATCCGAATATCTCCAATAGTGGATTCAGATTCTTCTACCTCTACAAAAGTTCGATCTACAAAGGTATTGAGATGGTCAAATATTTGACGATAGTTTGCTTTAACTATTTCACTGGGTTCTCTGGCATTACTTTCTCTCTTACTCCCGTCATAGCCGCCTTGTCCGAAAACATCTTCATCAAAGAAACTAAAGGTAACAACTTCTTGATTGCGCGATCCACCTCTAATTCCGGCATAGGCTGGCAGGATAGTACCCTCACCCTGGGAATCTTCTAGATTGGCATTAGTTGCATTAGAAAGATTTAGTGCAAAACTTTCGTCTATATCTAAATAGGAAGTTCCAGTAGTATTAACAGTAACGGTTTTATTAATTTCTCCAGGATTAAAAGTAATAGTCCCCTCTACAGGAAGATAATCTTCTCCTGCAACTGCTGTAATATCTGCGGTTGCGTAATCTACAGTGACAATCTCACTACCAACCGCATCTAAAACAATTGCAAAAGTTAATTCTCTACCGACGCTACTATCTGTGGTTTGGATATTATTAATCGAAATATTGGGCAGAACATTTGATTCAGCAGCAACGAAGTTTAAAGGTTCAATTGTTGTCTCAGAATCAACTAAATCAATATTATTAGCCATATTTTCTGAGCGATCATCAACTAACTCTGGTACGATCGCCTCTGGCGGTGGGCAGAGCCCAATCGCCCTATCTTCAGTAGCTGTGCCAATCCCCTGTGGTAGTATACTTTGCTCAACTGTATTTTCTATTAAAGGCTCACCATTAAGTAAATAGTGAGTAAATGCATCGTGGTTACAATATATGCACATATTAATTCAAATTAATTATATTTAAATAAATGTAAGAATTCAGGTACTAAATTGAGGGATTAAAGATTTACAACTATTTAAATCTTGACTTATATTATAAGATTCAAAATATACTTGGTAATCAGTATTCTCACCTTGTTTAATTTACTTTTTTGATAAACTAAGCTCAAAAAATAAGTCTTTATAGGCACGAAAAATAAACAGTAGATATTACTTATTTATCCTGAAAAGTACGTGATTTCGATCACTGTAAGTAATTTATTTTATACTTTTATCTAAAAGACTGTTTACCAAAATAAATCAGGATTTCTCCCAAAACTATTAACAATTAACACAAGCTAAATCAGGGATTACCTTGATGGCGACGGGAGAATAATCTATCAGTTCACCATCTATTACTAAAATGCCTTTGTTTGTTAAAGGCTCAAGGCGAAAAGCTCGAACTTTGTAATATTCCATATGCGGCAACGAAAGATGTTGACCCTTACCACAGCGCATAAGTGCTTTCAGTAGTTCAATTCGAGATGTTCCTCGCCGCATAATTAAGACATCCATCGCTCCATCATTTAACTGAGCGTGAGGCGTTACGTTCATATCATGGGCAGCCCAAGAAGTATTCATCGCCCAGAGAAAAATAAATTCATCTTCGATTATGTGCCATTTTCCTTGTTGTGTAATTCCAAGTTGATGGGCAAGTTGACAATCTGGATGAGGAATAAAAGAAAACCTACCTTTATATGTCCGCAAGAGACAAATCAACATCAAACTATACAGATCGAAACGTAAAGAGCCTAAAAACTTGAGTTTTTCTGACTCGATATCAACATCGCTAATCAAACCCCAGGCTAAAGAAAGAAAACTATAGTATTCACTCCCATTTTGGTTAACAGAAGCAAGATCGAAAGCTTGTTGCTTACCCTTGGCAATTAAAAAAGCGGCATTGAGGGGATCATAAGCTTCTCCCGATAATTCCAGCAAAGTTTTACATAAACCATTTCCCGTACCTCCAGGGATGACACCAATCGGAATTTTAATTGCCGTTTCTCGATCTGGACGACTCATTAAACCAGCGATCGCATCATGGATTGTACCATCCCCCCCGACAACTACTAAACCATTTGTGGTCACAAGATCGAGATGATTAACAAAATTCTTGGTATCTGAAGAGCTAGAAGTTTCTTTAATGGAGTACTCAAGATTACTACGGTCAAACAGAGGGCGAACTTGTTCTAATATTTGAGCTGCTTTTTGTTTACCACTGGCAGGATTAACAATAATCTGTAAATGACGGGGTTTAATAATCTCGTCAATAGGTTGACCTAATAAGGTATTGTTTATTGCTTGTTGCCATTGCGATCGCACTTCCCGATTCGGACAGGTAAAACAGTATTCCTTGAGTACCCTTTGAGACTTTTTGCTTAGATGTAAGTAATTAGTCTCAATTACAGGATAACTATGTACTACTAAACAGGGGATTTGTTCCTCTCCAAGGTTAACCAAAGAAACACCTACCACATCATCCAAAACAAGCTGCTGTTGATTCCCATTAAGCGACCAAGTTAAAGTTTCAGTCGTCAAAAAACCCAGTGTTTCAGGTTTATGGGGAAAGAGAGCTAGCTGCTGTTCAAAAATGACCTGGTTTTCCATTTAAGTTGACTTTAGATAAAAAGGAATTTAATTTCTCATAAACTAAAGATTAACAAAAAAACCTAGATTCCCCTCCCAGAATAAACGTTAGCTATAGCAATACGTCTTTAATTTAGGACATAAAATTTGGATTCAAAGGCAACAGACAACAGAAAATGTCCTAACCTAATTTAGTACGGCTATAAATATAGAAAAAAACTATAGTAACCTTTGAAAAACATCACCATCATAGTTGCACCAGAAAAATTATAATGATCGGACAAGATTTAACGATTCTGGAGAAATTCTTATGGCGCGGATGTATTACGATGAGGATGCCAATCTAGACTTATTGAAAGATAAGACAGTAGCAATTATCGGTTACGGCTCTCAAGGACACGCTCATGCACTTAACCTCAAAGATAGTGGTGTTAACGTGATTGTTGGCTTGTATCCTGGTAGTAGATCAAAAGCCAAGGCAGAAGCAGATGGATTAACAGTTCACCCCGTGGCAGATGCCGCCAAAGCAGCAGATGTAATTATGATTCTGCTACCAGATGAAGTTCAAAAACGAGTATATACTGACCAGATTGCTCCACACTTAACTGATGGTAAAGTATTAGCATTTGCTCACGGATTCAACATTCACTTTGGTCAAATCATTCCTCCTAAGTCGGTAGACGTAATGATGGTGGCACCTAAAGGACCTGGACATTTAGTCAGACGCACCTATACTCAAGGACAGGGCGTACCTTGCTTGTTTGCAGTATTTCAAGATGCCACTGGACAGGCACGCGATCGCGCCATGGCATATGCCAGAGGCATCGGTGGTACGAGAGCAGGTATCTTAGAGACTTCCTTTAGAGAAGAAACTGAAACCGATTTATTTGGTGAACAAGCAGTGCTTTGTGGTGGTCTCACAGCCTTAATTAAAACAGGTTTTGAAACTTTAGTTGAAGCTGGCTATCAACCAGAATTAGCTTATTTTGAATGTTTACACGAAGTAAAACTAATCGTCGATCTCATTGTCGAAGGTGGTTTAGCCAAGATGCGTGATAGCATTTCCACTACTGCCGAATATGGTGACTATACTCGCGGTCCGAGAATAGTTAACGAAAGTACTCGGGCGGAAATGCGTAAAATTCTGCGAGAAATTCAAACAGGAGATTTTGCCAGAGACTTCATCCTCGAAAATCAGTCTGGTAAACCAGGATTTACTGCTATGCGCCGTCTGGAAGCCGAACACCCCATTGAAGAAGTGGGTCAAGATGTTCGCGCTCACTTTAGTTGGCTAAAAAATGAATAGTAATTGTTAGTTTGAGGAGAGAAAACACTTTTTTTATTAATGAAGGGGAGTTTACTCTCCTTTTTTGATTTTTAACCTCTAACATCAATATTTCACGTTTTACTACAGGGTAAAATTATAAATGGCAATCGCGAGGTAGTAAAAATGATTGCGCCACAAATCAAACCTATAAGTTTTGAGGAATTTCTGGACTGGTATCCCGAAGATAGTAAACGTTACGAATTAATTGAAGGTGTAATTGTTGAAATACTACCCACAGGTTCTCATGAAGATATTAGTGGTTTTTTGGTCGCTGAGTTGAACTTGGAAATACGTAAGCAAAATCTAAATTATTCCATTCCTAAAAACTGTTTACTTAAACCTCTTGCTCCTCGCTCTGGATATCTACCTGATGTAGCGGTTATCAATCGAGAATACATTCAAGATGAACCCCTTTGGAACAAGTCATCAGTTATTCAGAATGGTCTGACTGTTCCTCTCGTAAAGCGGCAGAGCCGCAGCTATAAGCTGTAAGCTGTAAGCTGTAAGCCAATTAGAAGAGGCTTTAACCTCTCCTAATTGTAGACCACCAAACTTCGTTTGCTGGGGGCATTAAACCCGATAGCTATAAGCCCTTCGGGTACTCTTCGAGAAGGCTCCGCCAACGACAGTTTCTTTAAGCGGGGTTCCCCCGCCAACGAACTGTCTCACTGTTAGCCGTTTACCAAGCGTAAACTTTAGAGCTTAAAGCTTAAGGCTTAGAGCTTAAAGCTTTTTAAGGTAATTGAAGTTGTTAGTACCAACTGGCGAGATGATTACGGACATAAATTTGTCGAGTACGAAGCAATGGGAATCTCCGAATATTGGATTGTCGAGGGGCTGTCGGGTGAATCGAATTCACCCGCTTGTAAGCCCCGTGATTATCGAGCATTAGGCGCAGTACGCTACATTGGAAAACCTAAGCAGCCTACTATTACTATCTGCAAGTTAATTGAAGGAGAGTATCAAATGGAAAAATTTGTTAAGGGCGATCGCTTGAAATCTGCTGTTTTTCCTGAACTTGAGTTGACTACTGATTTGGTTTTCCAATCAGCAGACTTTTAATTATCTTCAACATTAATAACCACTTCAACACATTGGTATTGGAAATAAGATTGGAGCAATTTTTCGATTCTTTATTTCTCTCCAAAATACCGACTACAATATCATCGATAATCAAAACTGGTTAAGGAGTAGTAAGTGATCGCCAAAAGTTTTCTTTCTAGGTTCTGTCTATCTCTGGGTTTAACCATTGCCATTACCGCTTGTAGCAATCCCACGGGAACATCTGGTAATCAACAGAATAGCAGCACTCTCAAATTACTCTATTGGCAAGCTCCCACAATTCTCAATCCTCATCTCTCCACAGGATTCAAAGATGCAGAAGCTAGTCGCATTACTCTTGAGCCTTTAGCTAGTTTTGATAATGAGGGCAATTTAATTCCTTTTTTAGCAGCGGAAATACCTAGCCCAGAAAATGGTGGTGTAGCTGCCGATGGTAGATCGGTGACTTGGAAACTGAAACAAGATGTTAAATGGTCTGATGGTCAACCCTTCACAGCACAAGACGTAGTTTTTACCTATCAATTTTTGAGTAATCCTCAGGTAGGTTCAACTTCTGCGGGTACTTATGAAGTGGTAGAAAGTGTCGAAGCAATTGACGACTACACTGTAAAAGTTAACTTTAAAGAAGTTAATCCTGCTTGGTCGCTGGTTTTTGTTGGTGGAGAGGGGATGATCTTACCTAAACATATTTATGAAAACTTTAACGGAGCAAATGCTAGAGAAGCACCAGCTAACCTCCAACCCATCGGTACAGGGGCTTATCGGGTAGTACAGTTTCGACCAGGAGATATGGTGGTTTATGAACCTAACCCTGAGTTTCGTCAGGTAAATCAATTGGGTTTTACCAAAGTTGAACTCAAGGGAGGAGGCGATGCAACTTCCGCTGCCAGAGCGGTCTTACAAACGGGAGATGCAGATTTTGCCTATAATCTTCAGGTAGAAGCTCCAGTATTGAAAGAATTAGAAGCCGCAGGACAAGGTTCAGTCGTCTCCAACTACGGTGCGCTGATGGAACGCCTGATCATTAACCACAGCGATCCTAATAAAGTAGCTCCTTCAGGAGAACGTTCTAGTGTCGACTTTCCCCACCCCTTTTTGAGAGATCGCAATGTTCGTCAAGCCTTAGCCATAGCAGTAGACAGAGATACTATTGCCCAGCAACTATATGGCATCACAGGTAAAGCTACGCCTAACTTTTTGGTTGCACCAGCAGAATATGTTTCCCCAAATACGAGCTATGAACACAACCCCGAAAAAGCCAAACAATTATTAGACCAGGCAGGCTGGAAAGATACCAATGGCAATGGCATCCGCGACAAAAACGGTACTGAGATGCAAATGGTATTTCAAACTTCGGTTAATCCCTTACGTCAAAAAACTCAAGCTGTAATTAAACAGGGATTACAATCTGTTGGCATGGGAGTAGAACTCAAAAGTATTGACCCCAGTGTCTATTTTTCTAGCGATTCTAGCAATAATGATACGGTGGAACATTTTTATGCCGATTTGCAGATGTACACCACGGGTAACACTAGCCCCGATCCTGGAGCTTATATGAATTTTCAGACTTGCAACCAAATCCCCCAAAAAGCTAATAATTGGTCTGGAGATAACAATTCTCGCTACTGCAACCCAGAATACGATCGCCTCTGGCAAGAAGCGAGTCAAGAGCTAGATCCTGAGAAACGCAAACAGCTATTTATTACTATGAATGATATGTTAATTGAGGATGCAGTAGTTATCCCTTTGGTTCATCGGGCTGATGTCGCGGCATTTAGCAATAGTCTGACAGGCTATGAATTAACTGCCTGGGATATGCGCACCTGGGACATCATGAACTGGAAGCGCAAAGAACAGTAATCAGTAATCAGTAATCAATGAACCGTTATTTTAAAGTATTGCGTTTATTTTGGTCTACGGCGATCGCTGTAGAATTAGAATATCGTCTCAATTTCTTGATTGCCACGATTACGAGTATTGCCAACCTAGTAGGAAGTCTGTTTGGTCTATTTTTGTTTTATCGCACTGGCTATACTTTTCAGGGGTGGAGTTGGCAAGAAGCAACTATTGTTTTAGGTTTGTTTACACTACTGCAAGGATTCTCAGCAACTTTTTTGGTTCCTAATCTCAATAGTATTGTTAGACAGGTAGAACTGGGAACATTAGATTTTGTCTTGCTCAAACCGATTAGTAGTCAGTTTTGGCTTTCAATGAAGACCATCTCTCCTTGGGGTCTGCCCGATCTATTTTTTGGCATAGTTTTAATAGTCTATGCAGGAACTAATTTAGGTTTAGCTTGGCACAATTATCTAGCTAGTTTAATTCCCCTCTGTTTTGGCATTGTCATTCTCTACAGTCTCTGGTTTATCTTAGGCGCAACCAGTATTTGGTTTGTCAAAGTCTATAACGTCACTGAAGTCTTACGGGGGTTGCTCGAAGCAGGGCGTTATCCGATGGTAGCCTATCCTGCTGTTTATCGTTTCTTTTTTACATTTATTGTTCCTGTAGCTTTCTTGACTACTGTTCCTGCGCAGGCAATGCTGAACCGTAGTGAGTTAACTTGGATTTTTGGAGCAGCTATCTTAGCTGTCATTTTGTTTGGTTTTTCAATATTTTTCTGGCAGTTCGCTCTCCGTTTTTATACCAGTGCTTCCAGTTAAATCAGCTCAAACCGCTTTAAAAAACCCCCTTAATTAGGTAATTTAACTGAGGATTAGGTACTCATATTTATCTATAATCTGAGCAATTTAAGATTATTTAGTTAAGTATGATTAATACGTTCTCTTTTTCTCTGGAACAGGATTTTGCTTTAAGAGTTTTATCCGATCAAATTAAAAAAATTACTGATGTGGTCAAGTTACAAGATGATTTAATTGAGTTGTTTAAGCAAAGCTTGCTCAGGCAGCAGGAGATGAGAGATTATCTGTATTTTCAAGCTATTGGGGTAGTTGAAGTTTCAATAACTCATCAGAAACTTTCTTCAGAATTAGAAGCGCGATTATCTTCGTATATTAGTTTAATTAGATTAAATACAAATATAGAAGATTTACAAGAATTATTGATTCAAGCAAACCAGATGCTGATGATTCATGAGTATTATCTGGAGGTTCTTTGGGAAAATATGTTGGAGTCTCCTTTTTTAGATTAATGAGTATAAATTTGTATTAGCTCTGCTATTTTTTGTAGTAATTCTTGTTCATTATAGGGTTTAGAAAAATAAGCTGATGCGCCAAGATTCATAGCTAACTTTCGGTGTTTCTCATTACTACGGGAAGTCAACATGACGATGGGAAGCTCACGAAATTCAGTTTTATCTCTCAATTCTTCAAGAACCCCATATCCATCAAGCCGAGGCATTTCGATATCACAGACAACTCCTTGTACTGAAAGTCCGTCAATCAGCTTATCTACTGCTTCTTGCCCATCTTTAGCTTGCTGAACTTTGTATCCTGCTTTTTCTAAAGTTACACTTAGATAGCGGCGGACATTAATTGAATCATCAACGACCAGAATAGTTTGGCGATCAGTTGCTAACGCTGATGGTTGACTATCTTGTTCGAGAAGTGTAGTTCCCAGGGACTCTTCTGCGGAACTACGTTTCAAGCAATCTTCTATTAGCAGCGAAGGATCTATTAAGGGAATAACCCGACCATCGCCAAAAACCATCGAACTAACAACTCCAGGGGGAAGAGGTATAGGACTTTCAATAGGTCGGATTGTAGCTTCTTGCTCACCCCAAAATCGACTAATCTCTAGTCCAGCAAATTTTTCCTTGTCCCCAACTAGAATAGCCATGGGGCGATCTATCATGGGATTGTCAGTTAAATTAAAAGTGTTATGGGAGCGTCTCAAAACTAACGCTTTCTCGATTTGAACTAGAGGAACTTGTTCATCTTTCCAGGTAATATGTTTGATATTTTCTGAGGTTGTTACTGCTTCGGGGTTTAATGGTAATAGCTCTTGAATAGTATTTGCCGGAATGGCAAAGATAATGCCAGATTTTTCGACGATCGCCACCCTTAAGATAGATAGTGAAAAAGGGATTTTAAGAGTGAAAGTCGTCCCTAAACCTGGCTTAGTTGCTACACTCACATTGCCTCGAATATCTTGTAGGTTAGTCCTCACTACATCCATACCAACTCCACGACCTGAGAGTTCGGTCACTTGTTTAGCGGTACTAAATCCAGGCTCAAAGATAAAGTCAAGGATTTCAGTTTCCGGCATTTGCTGGATATGTTCCCGGGGAAGACCCATCGCTTGAATGCGATCGCGAATTTTATCCAGAGGAATACCTCCTCCATCATCAGAGAGGGTAATAACTGTCTGAGTCCCCTGGTTATTTGCTTGTAATGTAATTGTTCCTTCAGAAAGTTTTCCCGCAGCAGTTCTAGTAGCTGCATCTTCTATGCCATGGTCAAAAGCATTGCGTAATAAATGCAGTAACGGATCGTTAAGAGATTCTAAAACTGAGCGATCAATCAGAGTATTTTCGCCCTCAATTTTGAGATTAACTTTTTTGCCAAACTGGAGGTTAAGGTCGCGAATTACTCGCGGAAAGCGTTTGACTACTTCGGCAAAAGGTAACATTTGTGTGCGAATTACGTTACTTTGCAAAAACTTGGTAACGTGGTTGAGGTCGCGAACTGCTAGGTTAATGTCTTGTAATCCCAACTCTACATCAGTAGCTACCTCTTGAAGTTGAACAATAGTTTCAATTTGTTCTTGGCAAATGAGATGTACATCCGTGTAACGATCCATCTCCAGAGCATCAAAACCTGCTGTAGTTTTTTTAGCTGAGATGACTGAAGTTGCAACAGCTTGTTCTGTGGTTAAAAACCCTTCAACCGAGGCTCGATCATACCATTGTTTTAAATTGGTATTAGATCGCTCTATTTGTTCTATTCTTCTGCGCATTAATGCAGCAATAGATTGAAGTTGTTTGAAACGGAGGTTAAGATTATTACGCTCTAAAACTAACTGTTCAAAAAGGTTATTAAATTGTCTAAGTTGTGATGCTGGAACTCTAACCATTTTGTCCATAGCAGGAGATTTCTGCTGAGAGGCAGGTTGAGAGTTTGTCACCTCGGCATTATTCTCAGGGATAATTGAACGCTCGCTACTCTCTGATTCAACAGAGACTTCATTCATTGCTACATCAAATGCAGACCTTAATTCGGTGATATTTTCTAATTTCACCGAATCATCGAAAATTACATCAAAAGCTCCATCTGTTTCTGAAGAGTATTCTTCTTCTAAGTTTTCAGCAGTGAATTCTTCTATTTCGGAAGTCAATGAGCGATCGCCCGCGTCTGATTCAATAGATACTTCTGAAATTTCGGTCTCAAATGCCGACTGTAATTCTGAAAGGGCTTCTGATTCTGGAAACTCTTCGATAAATGGATCTAAATCAGCTTCTGCTTCTGCTATTTCGTCAACGGCAAATTCTTCTATTTCGGAAGTCAACAAGCGATCGCTAGTGTCTAAATCAACTGGAACTTCCGGTATTTCCGTCTCAAATGCTGACTGTAATTCATCAAGAGCTTCGGATGCTGCAAAATCTTCGAGGAATGGATCGAAATCTCCTGCTGATAAATCTAGAGCTTCTAATGTTGAAGAAATATCATCTTTGATTTGTGAATCAGGATTTTCTCTAGGGGAAGTAGGACTAATCTGCCGATCTGATACACCCACCATTTCTAACTGAGATGGTAGTTTTTCTAGTCGACCCCTAAGTACCAGAGCATGAGATCTTCTCCAAGTATTTAGAGAGTTTTGGGCTAAGGATTCAATTTGCTCTGGAGATAATTCTTGTGCTTGTTGCTGAATAGACTGACAAAGCTCAATAAAAGGTTCAAGATTTGCCATTTGTCCAAAAGCACTTAGTTCTTTGGCAGTAGTAGATAATTCTTGAGCTAGTTGGGCAAGATTTAAGTTACTTAATTGTTCCTCAAATCGATCCAAAACAGCGTCAACGCCTTCTTCAAAGATGAGAACAGCAGGATCGATATCTTCATCTTGAGCTGTCAATAAGGCATTTTCATCACCCTCTTCCAAATCACCCAAATGCTGATGTAGCTGCTCAAAAATTGGTTGCGATCGCGCTGCTACATCAGACTCCGTCACCGCTACTCCTCGACGACTAAGCTCACAAATGTGGCGTAGACAATCAACACTTTGTAGGAATAGGGTTTCTACTTCCGTCGTAATTTGACTAGAAGCATAGCGAACCCGCAAAATTTTTAAAAAATCTTCTAAACGATGGGCAACTCGACTCAGAACATCATAGTTCATCATTGCTGCTCCACCTTTAATCGAGTGGGCAGACCGTAAGACTAAATCTACTTTTTGAGGATCAATGACGTTATTAGCTAATCCTATAAGACTAGACTCCATACGATCAAAATATTCTTCAGCCTCATCGAGAAAATTAAGGCGGATTTGTTGTTCTATATCCATGTTGATAATTAATAATTAATAACTAGTAATTAATAATTGATTTAATTTGTTACTTTGAACTGAGCTACGGCAGATTCTAACTTTTGAGCTACTTGAGCTGTTTCCACAATTGATTGTGCTACTTCTTTAGATGATTTAGATGTGTTTTCCGACAATTGAGCAATTTTTTGCATCAAGTTGGTCACACTTTGAGAAGTAGTTGCCTGAGATACTGTGGTTTGAGAAATAGAACCCATTAGTTGGTTAATTTCTTGGGATTTTTCTAATACCTGTCCTAAACTTTGCTTGGTGGATTGTACTAGGTGTGTGGTTTTTACTACTTGGGAGTTTCCTGATTCCATAGCTTGGCTTACTTCCTTAGTTTCCGCCTGAATAGTTGCCACAATATTCTCAATTTCTTTGGTTGCTGCTGCCGATTGTTCAGCTAATGCACCCACTTGTTCGGCAATGATCGTAAAACCTTGTCCATATTCTCCAGCACGCTCAGCTTCAGCACTCGTGTTAATAGCTAAAACATTGGTTTTCAGCGCAATTTCTTCGATGAAAGAGACTGCTTGAGCGATTTTCTGCGAAGATTCTCCTAAACGCTTCATTTTTTTAGCAGTTTCACCTACAGCACTTCGCAGTTCCAAAATACTATCGACTGTTAAGTCCATATTGTCAGTACTTTTGAGAACAGTACTGTAAGTATCATCAGCAATCTTTTCGACTTGGTTGGCTTTTTCAGCTACTGCCTGAATTGATTGGGACATTTGCTCAACAGAAGTCAATGTCTTGCGAGTTTCTTGCGCTTCAGAAACAGCTTGCTCTGAGAGGAAACGAATAGCTGCTTCGTTTTGTTTTAAAGAGGAACCCACCTTGCTAGTTGACTGTTTCGCTTCAACGGCAATTTCTTGCAAGTTATCAATAATGGCGTTAAATAAATCGGCAACAGTACTCAGTTCTAAAGAATCTAAATTAGCTCTTACAGTTAAATCCCCCTCTGTTGCATCAGAAACTTCATCGATTAGGGTATAAATTGCTTCTTCTAACTTTTCCTTTTCTTGGCGTTGTTTATCAGCTACACTTGTTTGCTGTTGGAGTAGTTCTTTTACCTGATAAATCAGCTTGTTAAAGTTATCGGCTAAAGTTCTGGTTTCTAAAGTTCCCTCAATATTAGCTGTTACATCAAGATTTCCTTCTGCTACCTGTTGAGTTTTTTGAGATAGATTAGTTAGAGGTCGAGATAATTGCTGCGCGAGAAAAATAATTAAACCTAAAGCAAAAGTACCCAGAATGATACCCGTTAAACCAAATACCGATAGTAAATTTCGTCCTGCACTAGCTACCACATCATAATCGATAACGCCAATTGATACGAGGTTAGTATTGGGAACTGTGGACAAGCCATAAATCTGGTCTTGATATCTTAATGTAGCGACTATGCTAGCTTCAGAGTCGTTGTTGAATTCTTGGCGAAGACTGATATCAGACATGTCAGATATCTGGGCGATTGACTGTTGTGCTTCCTCTACACTCAACGTATTTCCCATAACCTGCATCATAGTTTTAGCTACCTCTAAAATAGGCTGACCCCCAACCACTTCGACACCTTCTGTCTTCATAGCTTTCTGTCCTTTGTTTTCAGCCTCTCCCCGAACATCAGTTTCTGCACCACTGCGATCGCTAGCTGCAACATCAGTAAAATCGATATTACTAAATACAAAACTATTGTTAGGGTCAACAATTTGAAATTGAGCCGAGCGGTTCTGTTTTCCCTGTAGGAAAGTTATCAGGTCGGAAATCGATGTTGTTGCTGGAACACCGGCCTTAATTACCCCGAGAAATTCACCTGTCTGAGGGTCTTTTACCGCTCTAGAAAAAGCAATTACAATCGCGTTTGCTGAATCATCAAACTCTGGTTCATCGATATCTCGTCCTTCTTTTTGGCTATTTTGCCACCAACCTTCGTCCCGTTGCACAAAATCGGAAGTGGGATTACTAAATGCGACATTCAAACCATTGCGTTCGGTAAAAAAGATTTCCGCTACCTGACCAGATATAACTATCTGTTGGAGATAGTTATTCAGGTTCTCATCAGGGGCTAATAATTTGGTGGCAGCAAACTTTTTCTCCAATACATCAATCTGTTGTTGAGCTAATTGTTGTGACTGAGAAATCTTATTACCCTCTTTCATGGCTTGAATCACAATAGGATTAACAGCAACCAAATCGGTAAGTTTTAAGGAGTCTCGAATAAAAGTTGTAATTGTTTTACTTGCCAAAAGAGTATTAGCTTCCAGGTTATCTATCACTTCAGTTTTGGCTCGACGTTCAGTAATTGTATATCCGATCGCACTGGCGATCATCAGGGGCAGTAATACTGCTGGCAAAATTGAAATCAACAAGCGACGACGGAGAGTACCTGTTCCCTTAATGTTTTTGTCAGCTTCAGATTTATTAGAAGAATTGGCTGCTAATGGAAAGTTCTGGGATTCTTTTTCAGTAATCATAGAAATTCGGCAATAATAAGTTGACTTATAAGAATATTTGTCTGATCAAGGCTTTTGCCTCGGAGAAAATAGATGTTGCAATTAGTAGGTTATATGAAATCTATTCCTGAAGCTTGTTAAGATTGGCGCTCAATGCTTACGCAGATTCAGCTACTTTAAACTGAGCTACAGTAGACTCTAGTTTCCGAGCTACTTGAGCAGTTTCGACAATTGACTGCGCTACTTCTGTGGATGATTTGGATGTAGTTTCCGATAAGCGAGCAATTTTTTGCATCAAGTTGGTTACATTTTGGGAAGTATTGGCTTGAGATACAGTAGTTTTGGAAATAGACTCCATCAACTGGTTGATTTGTTGAGATTTTTCTAATACCAACTCCAAACTTTGTTTGGTGGTTTCTACTAGGCGTGTGGTTTCTACTACCTGTGATGTTCCTGTTTCCATTGCCTGGTTTACTTCCTGGGTTTCTGCTTGAATTGCATCCACAATGCTGGCAATTTCTTTGGTCGCGGCTGCGGATTGTTCTGCTAATGCACCTACTTGTTCAGCAACAATGGTGAAACCTTGACCTAATTCTCCTGCACGTCCAGCTTCAACACTGGCATTAATCGCCAGTACATTAGTTTTTAAGGCGATTTCTTGAACATAGGAAACTGCTTGAGCAATTTTTTGCGAAGATTCTCCTAAACGCTTCATTTTTTTAGCAGTCTCACCTACAGTCATCCGCAGATTGAGAATACTATCTACCGTTTTATCCATATCAGTGGTACTGTTCAATACCGTGTTATAAGTATCATCAGCAAACTTTTCTGCCTGGTTAGCGTTTTCGGCTACTGCCTGAATCGATTGGGACATTTGCTCAACGGACTTCAACGTATCGCGAGTTTCTTCAGCCTCTGCGATCGCCTGCTCTGCTAATAAACGAATTGCCTCTTCATTTTGTTTAAGAGAGGAACCTACTTGACTAGTTGATTGTTTGGCTTCAATGGCAATTTCTTGTAAGTTATCAATTATGGCGTTAAATAAATCGGCAACAGTACTCAGTTCTAATGAGTCTAAGTTGGCTCGAACAGTCAAATCTCCTTCTGTGGCATTGGCAACTTCATCGATTAGAGTATAAATTGCTGCTTCTAACTGTTCTTTTTCTTGACGTTGCTGCTCTGCTTTACTTTCATAACTGGCAATCGATTCCTTTAACTGTTTAGCCATCTGGTTAAAAGAATCACCTAAAATACCGATTTCATCTTCTTGCTCCAGTTCAACTGTTTGATCTAAATTGCCCTCTGCTAAGCTGGTGGATGCTGCGGTGATTTTACTAATCGGTTGTGTCAATCGGCTAGCCACTAACCAAGTTACAATGCCGATCGCTAACATAGCAACGCCGGCAATGATAGCTGCTAACTGCTGAAATTCTCGTTCCTCAAGAAAAGCTTCTGACTTCTCTTGTAAGATGAACACTCCCCAACCATTATCAAGACGAGTGCTATGAGAGATCCATGCCATCCCTTCTTGATCTTTAAATTCAAGATAACCTTCTTTATCAGCTAAAAAATTGGCTACGGGGGGATAGGTACTATAATCTACTAGTTCTTCCCCAGAAGTTAGATTTGTATCAGGATGACCTAAGATACGACCTTCTTTATTGACCACAAAACCATAACCAGTTTCACCAAACTGAACCGCACCAACTTCTTCTGTCAGAGTTTCCAGAGTCATGCAAATGTAATTGACACCCTGGATTATTGTCTTGTTTCTAATTGGTGCAGACAAACATAAAGAAGGTTTTAGACTAGTACGACCAATCAAAGTTTGATAGGTAATATCGTTACCCGCTCTTGCCCCTTGAAACCAAGGACGATCGGGATATTTTTTGGGTGCTTTATCGTCACTACGAGTTACATTAACTCCATTAAGATCTGTAGTACTAGCTGTATAGAGATGCTGATAGTTCTTTAATGTCTCCATAAGAACTGGCTTCTGTCGCGCTGGCTCCATGCTGACTATATCGGGCTGGTTGCTCAAGTTTTTTAAGGCGATAACGTTCATTTCTGTCCATCTAGAAATACTGTTATTTAACGCCCTAGCTTTCAGAGCTATATTTTCTTGAGTATCTTGACGAATAATATTACCCGCTCTAGAACTAGCAAAAGCGATCGCAATTATGGTGGTGGGGATAACACCCAATAAAACTAGAAAAGGTAAGCGGAATCGTAAACTTTTAAATAATGGTAGTTTCATTGATTTAATTAGATTAATTGCTATGGTTATGAGTTTTTATCAAGAGATAATGTATTCGCGATCGCATAGCCTACTGAAAGGGTTGTCGTGTAAAGCCAATCGCCAAAATTCAAGACTCCATAGATGAGATAGAGTTGATATCCCGCCTACGATACGTAGCTTAAAGCCTCTGAGATTCGATTGAACTCGAAAACAGGCATCATCTTTTCTTCTTTTAAAACTGCACCACATAAATAAGGAGTTATGTTGTCTGGAAAAGCAGTCAAAGAGGACTGAATTTGAGCTGTTGGTAAACGTACAATCCCTTGAAGACTAGTTACGGCTAAACCAAAATAAATTGATGGTTCAGAAGTGGTTTGCAAAACAATAATTTGATATTGACGAGGAGTAATTAATCCCGAAGGTAACTTTAAAAATCGAGCTAAATCGAAGACGCAGAACACGTGATTACGAGAACTAATAATGCCAATGACAGATTCTGGCATGCTAGGCAAGGGAGTTATTTGCTCAACCTCAACTATTAAAGACTCTTGCACCTGATCCATTGATAACAAAGCTGTCATTTCTGAAGTCAGTTGAAATCGGATATAAGCATCCCCTGGAGCTAAATTTGCCTGAAATAACTCCTTAATATTGGCTCGAACTCTCGCAGCTGCACTAGATGTTGACATTACTACCTATCCCATTACTCCTTGAAGTGCACTGACCAATTCTTCTTTAGTACAAGGTTTGGTTACGTAAGCTTTGACACCTTGTTTAATAGCCCACATCCGATCTACATCACGATTTTTGGCAGTACAAGCAATAATAGGAATTTCTGCTGTTTCAGGATTCTTTTTTAGCTTACGGCAAATATCTATGCCCCCCATTTTGGGCATCATCCAATCCGTTACGATGGCATCAGGTTTATTTTCCAATATTTTGGCGATCGCTTCTTCGCCATTGGTAGCCGTAATTATGGAGTAGCCCGATGTAGTCAAATATTGAGACATCAAGTCTAATTCGGATTTTAGGTCGTCTACGATGAGGATAGTTTTCATAGTTTTACTTGAGTAATGTGAATTTTGAATAATGTCTAGAGTTAAATTTATGAAAGATGTTTTTCAATGATTGCCATTAAACCTGCTTGAGTGAAAGGCTTCGTAAAATAATCTGTTGCCCCAGCTAATTTAGCCCTAGCTTTGTCAATCATGCCCGTATTGCCCGTGACCATAATGATTGGGGTTTGATCGAAAACATTGCTGCTACGTAATAAGCCACAAAGTTTATAGCCGTTAATTCTGGGCATAGTAATATCAAGCAAAATTAAATCAGGTTCCAGCCGAAAAATAATTGATGAAGCTTGAACAGGATCGTCTATTGCCGTGACTTCAAATTGCTCATTATTAAGAAAACGCTTAATTTCTTGCAGAATTGTCGGACTATCATCAATACAAACAACTTTGTGTTTTTTAACTGGTACACTTACTGCGCGATTCTGTTCTGATTTTTCACTTGGTGTTGGTTTGGGGATGGTAGGTAGTTGATCTAAAGGTGGCTGAGGATTGCGCAAATGAATCATTTTATGCTCAATATACGGCGATAAAATTTGCGCTACATGAAGTTCATCTTTATTGAGAAATATCGAAAGCTGACGAAAACTCAATCCTCGCCGCATAATTTGTGCCAATTCGTTCAGTGCCTTTGCCGACAACACTCCTGATTCAGGAGATTTATCAATATCTCTGTAATCCAAAAAGTAGGGACGTTGATATGGAGAATTTAGCTCTGAAGTACAACTATGCCATTGCTTTAATCTATGCTGTAAAAAACCAACTAGATCTAATACATCTAACGATAAAGAATTTCCAATTTGATCGTGAATCCAAGATGGCATTGGTTCTTGATCGTGCCAAACAGTAGTTCCATCTCTTAGCCACAGGCAGGATTGAAGAGAATCTTGAGTAATATCTTCAATCAATTGCATAAACTGAGAACTATCAAGATATTTCTCATTTAGCAACCAAAAAATCGCATATTCGTAATAATTAACAGGCAATGAGTCATTTGCTGTATTCACCTTGGTTTTAAGATAAGATTGCGGCATATCTTTTAATGCGGCGGCTGCATCTTTCCAACCTTGGCGCAGAAGATAATACTTTAACTGGTTGAGTAGTTGTATAGAACAATCAATATACGATAGTTTTCCTTCATGTAGATAAACTCTCCAAGAAACAGAGTTTTTAATAAATTCCCAACATCCTGTGCTGTTTGATTTTGATGATTTAACTAACAACTCAGCAGGATCAAACTTTTGAGTCATATTACATATAATTATTTCAATAAGATTAGGATTCCCGAAAAGAACAAATAAATTACAACTTCTAATATTTGTTAACCTGAAAATTGAGTCAAAATAGCTATATTTTTTGGTTAAATAAATTAACCTCAGTTCGGGTTATGGCAATTTAAGGGTGAGGTAAGCTCTAAGCTCTAAGCTCTAAGCTCTAAGCTTTTAGGGCTTGTTTCCCCGCCAACCTTGTTATGATTTAACAAAAAAAACACAGCGGCTTAGGTCACTGTGTTTTTTTGTTCTCAACTAAATAAAGTTAGCGATTCCAAAGATTTTCCCACCACTCTACTGGTTCAGCCTTGACAAACTTAATGCGATCGCGAATGGATTCAATATTCCAACCTGTAAGCTTAGCTAAGGTTTTTGCCTCACGCTCTTGTCTGTCTCTAACTGATTGTTGATATTCCTTGCCAGCATCACAGGTAATATCTCCCGTGTATGGATGACGTATCACGTATCTGCCCTGAAATAAATCGCGATCGCTGGTCTGTTGAAATTTCAAATCCTCAGGGAATCTATCACGACTATAGCGGACATGGAGACGGGTAATAAAAACATTGCTATTGCCAAAAAAACGAGGATTAGAAGGTGTAGAATCCAACCAAAATACCCCAGCTTCTTTGAGTTCTTCTCGATTTAAAGGTTCTGCCGAACAAGGATCGCAGCTTCCCATATCCCAAGCGTATTCCAAGAAAGCTACTTTTTTGTTTTCCCGAATGTAGGAATTTTGGAACATAGCAGTATAAAAGTCCTTAAACTCCTCTTTGACAAATTCCGGCACTTCGCTATCAGAAGGAACTTTCACCGTGCGGTAGTTGGATAGTTCGACCTGTCCTTTAGGAGATAGGAGATAGACAATCAAATCTTGGTCGCCATTTGCGTTCATCATCCCCAAGCGAATCGGTAACATAAACTTAGGCGACTCATAAGCCATGGAAATTGGTCTCAGCTTTTCAAAACCATTGCTGTCATATTCTTCTAGATTGACTTTCGCTACAAAGAATTTCAAATTTTGGCGAATATAAGGCTGGAGTAATTCTTTGGCACCTTCGGGGATTTGATAATCATTTTGCCTTAACCAAGTTTCTAATCCTCCAGATTCTTTGGCACTGAGAATGACAATGTCATATTCACCGACGCTAAACTGTTCTTCTACCGTTACTCCTAAATCAGCGTCTGCTTTCTTTTGCCTAAGTGATGGGGCAGCTTGGGGTGCAGAGTTAAATGCGATGCCATCTTCATAAGCTCTAATTTCACAAGGATCATCATCAAAATATTCTACTAATCTTGGGGCACTAAAATCGTCTAGCCTTTGCAAAATTTTTGCTTCCCCAACGTGAACCTGTTCCTCTTTGAGAATTACGGGCACAGGAACTACCATGGCAAAATCTTTAACTTCACCCTGATAATCATTAGACATAGTTAAAACGGTTCTATCCTCATCTCTAGCAATAATTACCTGAGAAGCTTGATTGTAAAGACTGGTATCAGCTTTAGCCACATAAAAACCACAGAAAGCCAATGCCGGTTTGACACCAAAGAATAGAATTACTCCTGTTAGCAAACAAGATAGTAAAACTCTGATAATTTTCATAATTGAATACTGATTAATGTCAGTTTGACAAGGCTAAAAACTTCGTAATTCATAATTTTTTAGCTTTTTGAATGCGATACTATTTTGTTGAAACATCAGAATTCCGAACTCCGAATTCCGAATTCCGAACTCAAATTGATAACTGAATTTAGTTCCAAATTTTGCGCCACCAAGGAACAGGTTGAGGTTCGACAAAAGTGATTTTGCTGCGAATATCCTGTATATCCCAGCCAGTCAAACGAGCTAAATTTTGGGCTTCTCGTTCTTGTCTGGCGATAATTGAATCCTGATATTCTGATGCAGTACGACAAGCCATTTCTCCCATGAATGGATGTCGCACTATATATCGTCCTTGAAAATTGCTGCGATCGCTTGTCTGTTGGAACTTTAAATCTTCAGGGAATTTATCTCTGGTGTAACGCACATGGAGGCGAGTGATAAACACATTATTGCCTCCCCAGGGATTTCTAGGATTCTGCTCTAACCAAAATACCCCCGCATCTTTTAATTCTGACTGATTCAATGGTTCTGCTGAACAAGGATCGCAACTTGCCATATCCCAGGCATATTCTAAGAAAGCTACTTGTTTGTTTTCCTGTTCATAAGACTTTTGGAACATTGCCTGATAAAAGTCTTTAAATTCTGTCTGCACAAATTCGGGAATTTCCGTATTGGAAGGAATTTTAACTGTGCGATAGTTAGTCAGTTCTACTTGACCCTTAGGAGATAGCAAATAAACAATTAAATCTTGGTCGCCGTTAGCATTCATCATCCCTAAGCGAATCGGCAACATAAACTTAGGCGATTCATAAGCCATAGAAATTGGTCTTAATTTCTCAAACCCATTACTGTCATATTCTTCCAAGTTGACTTTTGCC
Source organism: Pleurocapsa sp. PCC 7319 (assembly GCF_000332195.1). Lineage (NCBI taxonomy): Bacteria > Bacillati > Cyanobacteriota > Cyanophyceae > Pleurocapsales > Pleurocapsaceae > Pleurocapsa > Pleurocapsa sp. PCC 7319. Next base: position 704,655 of record NZ_KB235922.1, on the reverse strand, counting down.
ACAAAGAACTTCAAGTTTTGTCGAATGTAAGGTTGCAGAAGTTCCTTGGCACCTGAAGGAATTTTATAGTCATTTTGAATCAACCACGTTTCTAAACCATCAGATTCTTTGGCACTCAGGATTACAATATCGTATTCTCCAACGCTAAACTGTTCTTCTACTGTTACACCCAGCTTGGCTTCTCTTTGTAATCCTAATGTATTTTGGCTTTCCAAAATTGGTGCAGATTTAAACAATCGGCGATCGCGTTCTGGCTTTTGACAAGGATTGGGGTCGAAATACTCCACTAACCTGGGCGCACTAAATCCATCAAGCCTGGCTAAAATTTGGGAATCGCCAACATGAACCTGTTCCTCTTTGAGAATTACTGGCACAGGAACTACCATGGCAAAGTCTTTTACTTCACCCTGGTAATCATTAGACATAGTTAAAACAGTTCTTTCACCATCCCTAGCAATAATTACTTGGGAAGCCTGATTATAAAGACTACTATCGGCTTTCGCCACATAAAAACCACAAAAAGCCAATGCTGGTTTAATGCCAAAGATCAAAATTACTCCAGTTAATATGCAGGAAAATATAATTCGTAGTATTTTCATTACTGATTACTAATTACTGATAAGCGTTGCCAATTAAACCTTGGTGCAGACCAAACCATATCTAACAAAACTGTCAGGGGAGAAATAATAAATAATGACCAGAAAATCGCGGTAGACAGATAAAAATAATCTTGCAGAATAAAAGTAGTAATAGCGATCGCCAGACTCCAAACTAAACGACCAGTCTTGGAATTAGGAATAGAGCGCGGATCGGTCAACATAAATAAAGCAAATAGCAGCAAACTACCACTCATAAACTGATGTTGCCAGACATCCCAACTCCATCCGAGCCAAAGGTTACGCACAGCTTCTAAACCACCATAAGCAAACAGAAAAGCGATCGAAGTATCCCACCGACCTACTTGCTTCAAAACCACACCACCTAAACCAAGAAATAGCAGTAAATACCACCAATCTGTACCCCATTGACCAGGAGAAACCCAAGCGTCATTAGTCAAAATTAAAGCCGCGATAATCCCAAAGTTAGCAGGGTTAAAAAAGTGTTTATTGCGATGGCGAAAGAGAAACTTACTCGCGATCGCTAAACAACCGGCGATCGCCATTGTCTCGGGGCTATTACTTCGTAGCAGGAGACATAATCCTAAGGCAGTGATTAAGGCACTCCGAAGAGAAATTAACACTTTAGGACTAATCAGAATACTTAATTCACTGGAGATATTAGCCAGAGAAAATTCACTATTGCGTTTACTATATTCAACCAAAGCTGACAAAAACCACTGAGTAATTAAACAGCTAGTCACCACGACTAAAATCAAATTAGCTTGTAGTGTCCAATCCCTGGTACTGACACCTAAAAGTAAAAATAAAGCGAGAAAAATAATTTGAGTTACACGGGCATCTTTGAATAGCATTGCTCATTAATTTAATCACAATTAATCAACGCCTCTAGTATGTCTGTTGAAACCAGAAAATAGGGCAACGTTACTGTTTTTGTAACATAGTTATCAATTATCAGTTACCAGTAATCAGTAATCATTAAAGGGAACAGGGAACAGGGAACAGCCTTGGTCAACTTTTAAACATAATAGTTTTACGAATCCCATCGAAATTCATTTTGAGAGCATCGATAAATAACAAATAGGCAGCAGGAACAAGATATAGTGCTAACAAAGTTGCACCGATTACACCACCAGCGATCGCTATAGCTAAAGGAGGCCAAAATTCTCCACCACCCAGTAATAAAGGTACAAAACCGATAGCGGTAGTCAAGGTAGTGGCGACTACGTGGCGAGTTGAGTGCATAACTACCTGGCGAATTGCCTGCCGATCGCCCAATTTGGCGACAGGATGTTGTTGAATAGCTGCCATCACCACAATCGAGTCATTGATTGCGACCCCAATTAAACCGATAGTACCGATAATCGGATTAAAGCCAAAAGGATAGTCAAATATCCAGATGGAAAATAAGCCCAAGCCCACGGATGCGATCGCCACAATGCCAATAACCATTGCCAAACGAAAAGAGCCCAAAGACAGAACCAGAGTGGCAACCATCAATACTACTAGAACTCCCACCGTTGAGACTAAGCCGCTAATAGCATCGTCTTTTTCTGCTGCTTCCCCACCAAATTGATAACTATAGCCATTGGGGAGTTGAAAGTTTTCACTATCTAGTTTCTGTTTAAACTCCGTTAAGACCGTATCGGGCAAGACTCCAGCTCGCAAAAAACCTTGAACTGTATTTACTCGTTGCCCATTATAATGGGTGATTTTGGATAGTTCAGGAGCTAAAAATACTTTGCCCAAAGAGGATAAAGGAATAGTCTGGGCTGAATTATTATTTCTTTGACTATTGCCAGAGTTAGATACTAAATCTATGGAAACAAGACTACTGACGCTAGCGCGATCGCTTTGGGCTAATCTAACTCTAACAGGTAATTCTTCTGTAGATTCGAGAATTGTTCCTCCTGTACTTCCATCCAAACTGGCATCTAATTGCTGGGCGATCGCCTGGAGGTCTAAACCGGCTAAACGTACTTTTTCTTCGTCTGGCTCAAATTTAAGCTGAGGTCTGATTTCATTCAAACTAGCACGGGTATGTGTCACCTGTTCTTGTTCTATTAATAAGCTTCTGGCTTTTTCCCCTAGTTGTTGCAGAATGTCGATATCCGTACCAGAAATTCGCATTTCGATCGGCGCATTAAAAGGAGGTCCCTGTTCTAACTGTCTTACTAAAATTCGAGAACTAGGAAAAGTTCGATCTAAGTCTGTTTGTAGCTGCTGGACTAAAGAACTAGAAGCGATCTCCTTAAGTTGGACGATTGCCTGAGCATAATTAGATTCCCGTTCTCTAGCACCAGTTACATTGTAATAAAATCGGGGCGCGCTCCTGCCAATGAACCAATGAACGTCTGTAATAGCAGAATCAGCAATAATGCGATCGCGTATTTGTTGTGCTACAGCAGTAGTTTCGATGATTGAACTTGAAGCGGGTAACTCCACTTGAATATGCAATTGATCCCGATCGGCTGCCGGAAAAAACTGTTGGGCTAAATTCCCTGCCTGGATAAAACCGACCGCAGGCAAGAATAAAGCCAGGCAGATACCCAAAACAGGGCTGGCAGTAGTCCATTTTAAAGTTTTGCCATACCACCGTTTTAGTAGTGGAATCGATATACCAGTTTGCAGCCATGATAGATATTGAGGGGAAGAATTATTAGTTCGTCGTTGAAACTTAGCCGTTATTGTAGGTATTACAGTTAAGGAAAGAAACATAGAAGATCCAACAGCCAAAATAACGCTCAGACCAATCGTTCCCACAAATTCCCCTGTAGAACCTGGTAATAAAGCAATCGGCAAAAAAGCCAGGATAGTGGTAAAAGTAGAACTCAACAAAGGGACAGCTAAACAATTAATACTATTGACAATGGCATCTTTGCCTTTAAAACCACTACGGAGATGGTTATTAACCTCGTTGACCATTACAATTGCGTTATCAATTAAGATTCCCAATGCCACAATCAAGCCTGTAATCGACATTTGGTGCAAGGGAATACCCATCACGTTCATCCAACCAAAGACCATTAAAATTGACAGTGGCAAAGAAGTTCCAATAATTAATGCTGAACGCCATCCCATCATCAAAAGTGTAACTAGAAAAACTAATCCTCCCCCTAAAACTAGATTCAGGAGCAAACCGTTGAGCCGATTAGTAACATAGCTACTTTGATCGAATATCGTCGATAGAGCAATACCATGGGGTAAGTCTGACTCGAATTCTGCCAAAATCTCTTTAGCCTTGTCTGCCCAAAGATCGAGACGGCTTTTTGAATCAATATGTACTGCCACCGCCACTCCAGGGCGACCACTAATCAAAGTCTGTTCATTAGCTGGGAAACGCGCTCCTTTACTTACTTGAGCAATATCTTGCAAACGGATAAACTGACTATTATTACCAAAGTTGAGGGGAATATTTTTAACCCGATTTAGAGTATCTAGTTCTCCTGCTACTTCTAGAGATAAATCATTATTGTCATTACGCAAAGTTCCCGCAGCCTCTTTAGAATCACTCTGCTGAATTTGTCGAGCAATATCCGCGGCAGTCAAGCCATAACTAGCAAATACTTGAGGTTCAATTTCAACTAAAATTTCTTCATCGCGATCGCCATATAGTTCTAGTTCTTCTGTACCTGTAATGTTTTCCAGGCGCTCTTTCAAAACATCTGCCTGACGATTCAAAATAGCATAGTTAGGATTGTCATCCTGTTGCCAAGTTAAAGCAGTAATTAGGGCATATGCCTTAACTTTTCCCTTCTCTAATTCTGGTTCAGTAATTTCTGTGGGCAACTCGGGTCTGACTTCATCTATCTTATTTTGTACCCTTGTCCAGATTCCATCTACCTGTTCCTTAGTCACTGTATCCTGAAGTTCAATTACTATGATTGAACTGCCGGTACTGGAGGTAGAATCATACTCTTTAATTTCTTCGATTTCGATTAGCTCATCTTCAATTTTTTCGGTAATTAAAGCCTCAACTCGTTTGGCATCCGCCCCTTCCCAAAAAGTCCGCACAATAGCGAAACGAGATACTAGCTCAGGATCTTCTAATCTGGGTAAAGCAAAATAAGACGAGATACCCCAAACAAAAATTAAAATAATCGTCAAAACTAGTAAGCGAGCATTGCGATAAAACAAAGTAAACATGATAGTTTCAGCAACAGATCGGCCAGGTTCAATATGTCAATTAAAGAAAAATTTAGTTATCTAATATACAAAAAAGTGATATTCAACTTTTTGTGTATAAATACCATAGCATATTCAACAAATTGAGTAGCTAAATTTCTACTATTTTTAAGTTTGAGGTGAATTTTCAACAACATAAATCGGCTCAAAAGCTATTAACTATTTGCTAACAGCTTTGGATTAATTGTTTAAATTCGTTAAAATATAGATTGAAATTAATAAATATATAAATTTATATTGCGAAAATACTATGGCTTCAGGGCAGGATACGCTTTGGGAGAAGTTTTTACAGCCTATATTTGGTTTTTTGATCGATCAAGATGCTTTAAAAAAAATATCTGATAGTATCGATTGGGAAACAGAATGCGATCGCCTGAGTAATCCCAATTTAATTTATCCTGAATATTAACCGAAAATGTTTGGTGGACAAACCAACTAAGTACAGGAGTAAAATCGGTCAATAATTAAATTAATAATTAGTTTAATATTCTGATAATTAATCATATATGAGTCTAAAAGCAGTTTTTTTGGATTTCAGTGGCTCAATCATTGATGATGAGACAATCAATCAAGCATTAATCGCAGACATAATGCTAGGTGAGAATTTACTGGCAAATGATGCAGACTATGTTGAATACTGTCGAGGTAGAAGCGATCGCGCCTGCTTAAATGACATCTTAGTTAATCGTGGTCGAGTTCTCCCTGATGACTATCTTGATAAGTTAGTTGAGACCAAAGCTAAAGCCTATTTAGCACAGATGGAACAACTACCAAAATTGCCTCTTTCATCCCACATTGAAGAATTTTTAATTCAGCTAAAAGAGCAAAATATAGCTATTGGTTTAGTAACTGGTGCTAGCCGTTCCGTGGTCGAATATATTCTACAAAGAGCAAATCTTCGGGAAAAATTTGACTTAATTGTTACTGGTGAAGATACTATTTCCAGCAAACCCGAACCCGATCCTTATCTCTTAGCTATTCAAAACCTTAGTCTGCAACCCGATGAATGTCTGGCGATCGAAGATAATCCCATTGGTATAGAATCAGCTAAACAAGCCAAAATACAGGTTGTGGGAATTGCTAATATTTATCCCTTACATATGTTGCAAAGGATAGCAAATTGGACAGTCGATAACTTCCTGGAAATTGAGCTAGAGAGAATTGATCGAGTATTGTCTCAGCCTTAATACTATTAGTTCGGAGTTCGGAGTTCGGAGTTCGGAGTTCGGAGTTCGGAGTTCGGAATTCGGAGTTTAGAGTTCGGAGTTGTCACTTTTTCATTAATTTTAGTCTCAGAAAACTAAATCATATTACTAAACCCCGTCCACATTGAAAACTGGAGTTTTGTTGCTTAAATAGAGTTTGAGTTAGAAGAATCAAAAACAACTTGTTACTTGCTACTTGCTACTTGTTACTTTCTCGAACAGTTACATTAAAAATTACAGGTTTCAACAGCGTAGTTGGATATGCTGAACTAAATTCAGCATCCCCCACGCTCAAACTAGATGCGGTTTATTGGACTATAAATGCTTGTTTGCCAAAATCGCAGCTTGAGTGCGATCGCGCAGATTAAGTGAGCGCAAAATACTATTAACATGGTTTTTTACAGTACGCTCGGCTATATGTAGTTCCGCAGCAATTTCTCGATTACTATAGCCGATGGCAATCAATTGTAATACTTCTTTTTCCCTATTAGTCAATCCAGCTAATTCTGGTGGGATACTGGGTGTTTCTTGGGAATTAAAGCGATTCTGCTTCGTATTTTGAGGAGTAATTGCTTTAGAAAATAGTCCAGGACCTAGTTGAGTATAGCCTTGATTAACAGAGCGAATTGCCTGAGCTAATTCTGAGGAGGGAGTATCTTTAAGTAAATATCCGTGGGCACCATGAGCCATTGCTTGAGTAACGTATTGATCGTCATCAAAAGTAGTCAACACTAAAATTTTGATCTCCGGTGCTTGCTCAGCAAGTATCCGAATCGCTGCAATACCATCCATGATGGGCATTCGGATATCCATTAGAATTACGTCTGGTTTGAGGACAAGCGATCGCTCGACTGCTACTTTGCCATTTTCCGCCTCGCCCACAATTTCTAAATCGGCTTGAGTCTGTAATAAACTTGATAATCCTTCTCGGACAATACTCTGGTCGTCTACTAACAATACACGAATCATTTTTTTAAGGAACAATTGATAACAGATTAATGCTTCTATTTAGCAGTGATTTGCCAAAAAATGCTGAAGATCTGGAGGAAAAATTTAAGAAACAATGCTTTGAATGAAGAAATAAATATTTTATGCCGTCCATTCTGATACTAGCTGGAAAAATGCTAGAATTCACCGTATAGCTAGGGGTGCCTAAAGACGAAAGGCTGAGATATACCCTAAGAACCTGATACTGGTTAGCACCAGCGGAGGGAAGCTGTTTATTGAGGGAAAAAAATATGAGAACGGAATGGGTTGCCAAGCGACGAGGTCAAGGCAATGTATCTCAGATGCACTATGCGCGTCAGGGAATCATTACCGAAGAAATGCACTACGTCGCCACACGAGAGCGTTTACCTGTAGACTTAATTCGCGATGAAGTAGCTAGGGGTCGGATGATTATCCCTGCTAATATTAATCACACCAACTTAGAACCAATGTGTATTGGTATTGCTTCTAGCTGTAAAGTAAATGCCAATATTGGTGCTTCTCCTAATTCTTCTGATATCGATGAAGAAGTAGCCAAGCTAGACTTAGCAGTTAAATACGGTGCTGACACCCTAATGGATTTGTCTACTGGAGGCGGTAATTTAGACGAAATCCGTACCGCAATTATCAATGCCTCACCAATCCCCATTGGTACAGTACCCATTTATCAGGCACTAGAAAGTGTTCACGGTGACATGGATAAACTCTGTGCTGATGATTTTCTCCATATCATCGAAAAACACGCTCAACAGGGTGTGGACTACATGACTATTCATGCAGGTATCTTAATTGAACACCTGCCCTTAGTTAAAAACCGTCTGACAGGGATTGTATCTCGTGGAGGCGGAATTATTGCTCGTTGGATGCTACATCATCACAAGCAAAACCCCCTTTACACCCATTTTGATGACATCATTGAAATCTTTAAGCGATATGACGTTTCTTTTAGTTTAGGCGATTCTTTACGTCCTGGCTGTACTCACGATGCTTCCGATGAAGCACAATTAGCCGAACTTAAAACTCTTGGTCAACTGACTCGCCGTGCTTGGGAACACGATGTACAGGTAATGGTAGAAGGTCCTGGTCATGTACCTATGGATCAGATTGAATTTAATGTCAAAAAACAAATGGAAGAGTGCAGCGAAGCACCTTTCTATGTTCTTGGTCCTTTGGTGACAGATATTGCTCCTGGTTACGACCATATAACCTCGGCGATCGGTGCGGCAATGGCAGGTTGGTACGGTACAGCAATGCTATGTTATGTTACCCCCAAAGAACACTTGGGCTTACCCAATGCGGAAGATGTGCGTAACGGCTTAATTGCTTACAAAATAGCAGCTCATGCAGCAGATATCGCTCGTCATCGCCACGGAGCAAGAGATCGAGATGATGAGCTTTCTAGAGCCCGTTATAACTTTGATTGGGAGAAACAGTTTGAATTATCTCTCGATCCAGAAAGGGCTAAAGAATATCATGACGAAACTTTACCAGCAGACATTTATAAAACAGCAGAATTCTGCTCAATGTGTGGTCCTAAATTCTGTCCTATGCAAACCAAAGTTGATGCTGATGCGTTGACTGAATTGGAGAAATTCTTAGCCCAGGAAGAGGAGAAGAAAACTGTTAAGAGTTAATTGATGATGGACAATGAACAACTTTTAATGATCTGACTAGTGAGGAGTAAGAAATAATTAACTTGCTCCCTTTTTTTATTTAGATTATGCTCTTTAATTTATTAATTTTCCGATTGCAACCAGAGTTCTAGAGTATTACGGCTAATTTTCGTACTTCTGATACTAAATCTGATAAATGATCTTCCGTTACAAGTCAATGGATTATAAATTTCAAGTTTTAAAATTGATAATCTTGATAACGTAATTACGCGTCTGCTTACCCTTCGGAACGCCTGAGAAGCAGATGATTAAATTTTTAAAAATATTTCTAGAACCCAAAATAGCTTTGATTGCTCATGGCTTGTAAAATACTGTGATCTTGAGTATTTAATTTCTTAAATCAATAGGCGCTACAATCTAGGATGGAGTATGAGGTAATTATCATCTTCAAACTAGTAAGCGTGGCATAATATAAATTTAAATTGACATAAGAGGACTAATATGAGCGATATACAAGAACAAATACAAAAAGAAAGACAATCTGCTAGAGAGGTCTGTGATCTTGATGCAACTTCTGCAGAATGTGCTGCTGCTTGGGATGCAGTAGAAGAACTTTCCGCAGAAGCTGCACACCAAAAACAAAATGCTCCCCAAAAAAGCTCTTTAGAAAAGTATTGTGACGATAACCCCGATGCTTTAGAGTGTCGTGTTTATGAAGACTAATAGAAAACGCGTCTGAACAAATTTAGTGGACTTAAAGTCGACAGTTAAATAACTATTTAGTTACCTTAGGTGAGAATATGCTATGTTCTCATCTTTTTTTGACTTTACTCAATTATTGGTGCATTTTTGAGAGATAATCTGGAGTTATCTAAAGTCAAACACAACAGATAATATTTAGTCACAATTTCAACAGGACAAAAATGGATATTTGGTTTAGACCTCTAGTATGGATGGACTATCGTTTGGGTGTATTACTAACCCTAATACTGCCTATGGTGCTGTTGGTTTGGGCGTTGTTCCAGAGACAAGAAGCTATGCAAAAATTGCTGATTATTTACTGGCGGGTTGCCAGTCTTGTTATGATCACGCTTTATTTGCTAATCCCTGGTTGGAAGATAGGTTTTATTAGTGCTGTTGCAGCTCCTATCTTAATTGCGATCGCTCTCTGGTTTTGGGTTGATTTAAATGAAGAAATTCGAGATATATCCCAGAGTACTATCAAGCTGGTGTTTACTTCCTGGCGCTGGGCGATGACGGCCTATTGCGTTTTAGGAGCGATCGCTAAATCAATTTTTCTTCCCTGTGGTTTGTCTAATAGCACGGTGCAAACTACTTTTTGTCAGGTTTGGTTAGAAGCTCCCCAAGCATATCGTAATTTATTCCATGATAAACCTGGAAACGAAGGTTTCTTGGGCTTTATGGGAGCAGTAGGATTAATAATTTATCTCATTTATTTGGTATATTTTGTCTTGATTCGCCTCGGTAAACAAGGAAGATCTGCATTGGAACAGTAGTGGCGAAGCTAATCGTCCCTACGATCTAAAAATAATTTATTCGTCACTCACACACCAAGCCAAAAAAACCACAATTAACAAAGCTATTCCCCACCAGCTATAGGAAACCAAGCCACTAACTAAATTAAGGGGAATAAAGACTAAACTCTCTGAGAGTAACCAATTACCAATCAAAAGTACGATTAAAATGACGGTAAGGAACATAATATGCCTTGTATGAATTAGCTTGGTTCGAATTAGACCTATTTTGGAAAAGCTGTTAGCTATGGGCTAACAGCTAGTAGCTTTTTTTAAGATAGTCCTCGTAATTGCGTCGTAACAATATTTAATTTCAAAGTACGATCGCCTCGTAGAACGGTGAACTGGAGGCTTTTATTTAAGCCACTACCATCCACTATGGATTGTAATTGACCAGCATCATTAATTGCTTGACCATCAATCGCCACAATTACATCTCCCAGACGTAAACCTGAATTGGCAGCGGGAGTATCAGGTAATACTCGCACAATCAGTACTCCTTCAGTTTCCGGGATAAAGAAGGGAGAATTAGGATCTTGATTATTTCTTTGCGCTAATTCAGGAGTTAAAGTTCGCATTTGTACGCCGATATAGGGATGAGGAACCTTTTTACCTGTAGCTAGGGTATTAGTAATCGATTTCGCCTTATCAATGGGGATAGCAAAGCCAATACCATTGGCATCAGGTCGAATAGCAGTATTAATGCCAATCACTTCTCCCCGTTCATTTAATAATGGCCCTCCAGAATTACCAGGGTTAATCGCTGCATCTGTTTGTAAAAAGTCAATTCGTTTGTCAGGAATACCTACCTGGGCCGAAGAACGAGTTAGAGTACTGATAATACCTAAAGTAACGGTATTGTTTAAGCCGACAGGATTACCTACTGCGATCGCCCAATCTCCAACCTGCACATTACTAGAGTTACCTAGGGGAGCAATGGGAAGATCCACTCCCCGAGGGTCAATTTTGACTACAGCTAAGTCGGTAACTTCATCTGTCCCTTTCACGACTCCTTCAAATTCTCGTCCATCTTTGAGAGTAACCGTAACCCGATCTGCACCGCTAACTACATGAGCATTAGTTAAGACGATCCCGTTTTTCTGGGTGATAAATCCTGATCCCTGACCTCTCACCTGCCTTTCTCTGGGCATTGGATTACCAAAGCGATCGCCAAAAAATTCCCGAAAGAAAGGATCTTCAAAGATGGGGTCTACCCTACTGGCGATTGTCTTCTCGGTATCTATTCTGACTACTGCCGGTCCAGTTTTAGCGATCGCAGCAGTAACAAAACTAGTAGACGTATTGAGTGGAACTTGGGCTAATGTTTCTTCTTTTAGAACAATAGGATTATTTTTAAGATCAACTCCAGAGTTGTAATTTAATGTGTCCGCTTGGGAGGACGTTACTCTAATACTGCCAAAAGTCAAAATGACTCCTAAAAAAAGTGCTGTAGCGTGGCTAGCCACTTTACCTAGAAATCTGTGCTTTTTCATTCTTGTTTGCAAACTTTAATTATTTAATTAGTCATATCTTTTCATCATAACCTGACTGATTTAACAAATAGCTGACAGCTTTAGGCTGAAAAGCTGATCGGCTTAAATTATCTTTGATTAAATTGATAACTAACCGCCAAGCGGATTTAATATCTGAGGAGACAATCTTTTGCTGCGAATATTTACCAAAAGATACGTTGACACTCCCATCGCTCTCTAGCGAGGGATTCTTGTATCACCCCAAGTTAACTAGATGAGAACAACAATGTTGCAGACACATCCCCGTCAGAGCTTGATCCTCAAGCTTTTCGCTAGCGTTACAGCTAGCCCGTTCCTGGTTGCCCCCCAGTACGGCATCAGAAAATCTGATTTAACTTCGTGGTTTGAATATTTTACCTGCTCAAACACTCGTGAGCAGAACCTTATATATTCACTTTTCGAGGTACTGATTATAGACTTGGTTTTCGTCGACAAAACTATAGTACATCAGTTCAAACTCTTACTACATGAAGATACATGCGGCAAAAGAATGCCTTTGTGTATCAAAAGTGTTTGCCCAGCTTCGTGTTCTGGGTAAACCTCAGCTCTTCGTAAACCTCAGCTCTTCGTTGCCCCTGGAGGGGCTGTGGGCGTAATCGCATTGCGCTGCGGCAGTCGCTTCAAGCGGGACCAAGGGATTAGCCGCAGGTGCCCCGCCAACGCGCTGCCTTCTTTATAAGCCCCGTTTCGATTCATCCCTCACTGAAAGGGAGGGTCTTCTCTCACAGAATGATAAACTAATTTGCAATAAACATATTGATTGTTCACATCTAAACTTTTGGCAATGGTAAGTAATTCCAGTATCGCTACCTCCTATGCAATTGATTTTGGCACTAGTAATACGGCAATTGCTCGCTGGAATACTGCCACCGAAAAAGCGGAACTAGTTAAACTACCTGGTTTGTCCCAACAACTTAGCTCTCTCCCTCCTCTAATTCCCAGCCTAGTCTATATCGAAGATGCTCAGGCTGCTAAAATTATCGCAGGACAGGCAGTACGCGATCGTGGTCTGGATTTTGCCAATAATCCCCGTTATTTTCGTAGTTTTAAGCGGGGAATTGGTACCGAAATCCAAGGTTTTTTACCCGAATTAGATGGCAAAAACCTCTCTTTTGAACAGGTGGGCGAATGGTTTTTGCAGGAGTTAATTAGTAACCTGCGAGGGGAAACAGAGGAAAATCTCCAGTCTTTGGTTTTGACTGTTCCTGTTGATAGTTTTGAATCCTATCGTAACTGGCTAATGGGGGTTTGTCAGTCGCTGAAGGTAGAGCAGATTAGAATCTTAGATGAACCCACCGCAGCGGCTTTAGGCTATGGTGCAGCCGATCAAGAGTTGCTATTGGTGATCGATTTTGGCGGGGGGACAATTGATTTTTCCCTAGTACAGCTGTCACAAAAAACTGCCGAAACCCAAGGCTATATCCTCAAGTGGGGTAAAAAAATGTTGGGAGAAAGCACTACACAAAGGAAAAATCTGGCTCGGGTGATTGCCAAAGCAGGAGATAATTTGGGAGGGGCAGATATTGATAATTGGCTGGTTGATTATTTTCAAAGTACCCAAGAGTTGCCCAAATCTATTCTGACAACTCGTTTAGCCGAAAGATTGAAGATTAAGCTTACTTCCACAACTGAAGCCAATGAAGTTTATTTCAACGACGAAACTTTAGAAACCTATGAATTAGAACTTGATCGAGATCGCTTTGAAAATATCCTGAGACAACAACGGTTTTTTGAACGACTTGATGATTTAATGACTCAAGTTTTACAACAGGCACGACGTAATGGTGTCGAGACTCAGGATATAAACTCAGTCTTGTTAGTTGGTGGCTCGATACAAATACCTGCAGTACAAAACTGGGTCAAACAATATTTTGATGAAGCTAAGATAAAGAATGACCATAATTTTGAGGCGATCGCCACTGGAGCCCTACAAGTTTCTAGAACTGTTGAAGTTAAAGACTTTTTATACCATAGCTATGGTATTCGCTACTGGAATCGTAAAACCAATGCTCACAGTTGGCACCCGATCATTAAAACAGGACAGCCTTATCCAACAGAAAGCCCAGTAGAGCTTGTTTTAGGAGCATCTACTCCCAACCAAAGTAGTATTGAACTCATTATTGGCGAATTGGGTCAAGAAACCGCTACTACGGAAGTTTATTTTGATGGCGATCGCTTAGTGACTCGTTCTGGAACTTCTGTTAATACTAGTGTTCAGGCTTTAAATGATCGTGAAGGAGCGAGGACAATTGCCCAACTCAAACCATTGGGCAATCCAGGGAGCGATCGCCTTAAACTTTTATTCAGCGTTGATTCTAAAAGATATCTACGTATTACGGTAGAAGACTTATTAACCCAAGAAACTTTACAGAATAATTATATAGTAGTTCAACTAAATTAACGAAGCATACTGTAATATATACATAGGTAAAACCTATGAGGAGCAAAGCCCTCAGTTACGCTGTATTTTAACTCATATTGAGCTATTTTAAAAGATGGAAGCATGGTTTGAGAAAGATTAATCTATCTGACATTACCTATGCCTATATTTATCGCGAAGTATCTTATTTATTCAAATCTATAAAACGTTAATATTCTAGTTTTTTAGGTACATTATTCTTTTGCTCACAGTTGCTAAGTAATTATTGCTTAGCAGAGATTACTTGGTTATGTTGCTTGGTTAATAATGATTTAGTAGAAATTGCTTAGTAATTTTACTGATGTAATCATTACCTAGCTGCATTAAATTAAGAATTTAGACGTAGTAGCATCCCCAGCAAAATAGATATCCACCATAAAAAAAGAGATATTGAGAAAGTCGATGAAAGCAAAGCGAGTAAATATACTAGGTATTCAAATTGATAATATTGGTATGTATGAGCTTATAGATAAGCTTAGACTTAATGGTGGAGTGGTATTTACCCCTAATGTGGATCATCTGATAAAACTTCAAAAAAATCGAGAATTTTATCGGGTCTATCAAGAAGCAGATTATCGGGTGTGTGATAGCCAGTTAATCATGTTTGCTTCTCACTTTCTGGGACAACCGATCGGCGAAAAAGTTTCTGGTTCGGATTTATTTCCAGCTTATTACCGTCGCTGCGCTAATGACGAGAGCGTCAAAATCTTCTTGTTAGGTGGTTTAGAAGGAGTTGCTGAACAGGCGCGTATTAATATTAATGCCAAAGTTGGTCGTAATATGGTCGTAGACACCTATTGTCCTCCCTTTGGTTTTGAAAATGATCCTGTCGAGTGCCGCAAAATCACCCGGAGGATCAATAATTCTGGAGCAAATGTCTTGGCAATTGGGGTAGGGGCTCCAAAGCAAGAACAATGGATTAGTAAGTATAGGTCCAGATTAAAAGGAATTGAAATATTCTTGGCGATCGGTGCCACGATCAATTTTGAAGCCGGTAATGTGAAAAGAGCACCAGCATGGATGAGCTCAGCTGGTTTGGAATGGCTCTATCGATTAGCATTAGAACCAAGTAGATTGTGGAGACGATATTTAGTGGAAGATCTAGCATTTTTCGTGCTAGTTTTACGCCAAAAGTTTAATTTAAATCATAAAAGAAATTTTACTTGCGAAAAAAACTTGTTTGAATCTAGATAACTGATGTTACGCAGCTTAATGAGATTTCAGTAGTTTCAGTAATTATTTGAGGACGAAATATTATGGGTTTCAGTCCTAACGTGCGTAACATCAGCTAGATAAATGTTAATTTTCCAAGTTTAGCTAGTATAGCCAAAAAATTATTTAATTATTTACTTCATATATTTTATTCAAGTCTATTATGAAAGACTCTAATATTTTTGCTCTTATAAGATTGACTCTCATTTATGAAGTGTTTTTAAAGATTTTCGTAAAAGATGTAAATTTAAACACATTTGTATAGCTAATTGCTTCCTCATGAGACATACTTATAAGTAGGGAGAGGCTAAAGAGGATTTAATAATAATGCTAGAGAGAATTTTATTGGCGGTAAGCGTTACTTTTTGTATTTATTTGTTTTTAAATTTAGGTGAAAAGTCATCAAGAACACAACCTTTAGATACTAATATAGGTCTAATTCCCGATGTTATTCATCAAGTTGTATTTTTTGGATAGATAGTAAATTGCCGATAGGTGAATTAGCAACATATCTCGTTATTAGTTATATTCATCATTTAGTTAGCTGCTCAATATTAATTTTCAGTTAGAGACTTTGAAATTAATATTGGGCAACTTTTTTTTATTGCCATCCTTGCAATTGGTTAGCATAGGTTTGTAGTCGGTTAGTTAAATGTTCTCGTTGCTTTTCAAAACCAGCTGCTACTATAATTGTGCAGATTCCGGTTAATAGACCAACAATCCATTTCAAGAAGGAATAGGCTAAGACTAGAATTACTAGTTGATAGATAACAGTTATAATAAGCGTGATTGTACCTGCAAATAAGAAAGCTCTAATTTTTAGACCCAAACCAATAAAAATTAAACTAAAGCTAATTACACTAGGAATAACTCCTAAATCTTGATAGAAAAGTGCAGCGACACAAATAATACAGGTACCTACAAGACGTAAATAGTGGCGTTGTTGACGATGAGATTGAAAATGAGGGTCGAATTGAGCAATATATAAAATTGATAAGCCAATCATTCCCGCCAGCCAAATAAATTCAGTGTTGTATTGCCAAACTAGCCTAATAATTCCCCAGTTAATGAACCCTAAGCTAACATAACTCCAACGTAGATTTTTTTGATGATAGGCAATACGGAGATAAAAAATCGCAGTGATCGCTAAGCTGAGATAGGAAATATCCTCTGCTGTTACCAAAGCCATTAGAGCAGGAATAATCAAAGCGACACGTTGCCAAGGAGTAGCTCGCCAGCCTAAATTTTGCCAAGGTATTTGATAGATAATCAGAGCAACAGCGCAGGTAAAAATAACCCGCCAAGGATCGAATAAACTCAGTCTGCTAATAATGAGGCGACTATAAACTAATGTGGCAGCAATTTCGACTAATCCAACGTATACCCACCAGTCATTAGCTGGATTGGATCTGGTATTTTTTGGGTGATCTTTTCCTTGGATTAGAGCATAAGCACCAAGACAGAAACTAGTAGCAATACTAATAGTAGTTAAACGTGGAGTGGCACTTTCGATCGCCATACTGGCAGCAAAAATTTTGAAAATGCTACTAATTGCCCAATGAATATGAGCAATCAGAATAATCTGGACCAAACTAAGTCCAAAAATAGTGCTTTGATGTCTTTGACGATACCACCAAGCACTCAAGCGATAGGAAAAAGCGATCGCTGCTGCCACTAAAGCTAAGATAGTCAAACCGTCGGCAGCACTTCCCCCAGATGACTGTTGCATCTGATAAATAACTAGTTCATAGATACCCAAAGATATTCCAGCAAAGCCAAGATAGTTAGTGACTAGATTGAGCTGGTTATTATGCTGCCTACTGTTAATCAAGATCAAAGCAATCCCCAGGGTCAATAGTCCTGAGTAGGCATCATAGAAAGACAATCGCCACAACATTCCTAAAGTGCCATAGATCAAAGGAACATAAGATAGATTTAATTCTGCCCAAGGTGAAGCACCACGAACGATCCACGGCATAAATACCAAAGATAATAATCCTAAAATAATATTGGTAATTGCTAAAACTTCACTACGACCTCCAACAGCAATAATCAATCCTGCTATCAATAGTTCAATTAACCATACCAACCCATATAAAACTCGATGGTTCGGTTGTTGATAGTAACGCCAAATAATTGCCCCAGTTATCAGAATGATAGTCAGTAGATATTGAGCATATACTTGAAACTCCGTCAGATTGAGATAAATCACACTGAGTAGAGCTATATCAATTGCGATTAGAGCGATCGCCCAATAGTCTGTTGCCTGAATATATTTCTCAATCAATTTAAAGCTTCTTGCTTCTACTCCTACGCCCAAAATTCCGTGAGCATTACGTTGAGAAATATAAGAAAATTTAGGAGTATCTAAAGTCTGTTGTAGGTATTGACGGAAATAATATAAACCTAGAATCATCACCGCACCAACTACTAGCCAATTCCAAGAGCTAATGAAACTTTCAATTAAGCTAGCAACCAAACTCAAGCTAAAACCAAGATGAATTACCGTTACTATTGTGCGACGTAAATGAAAGGCATTCGCTAGCATTATGCCTACTGCGATCGCCAAACCAGTAAATCTGGTTTCGGGTTGTCCCAATACTAATAATTGAACACTAACTAAACCAATACAGCTGAGATAAGTTGCTAATCGACGCTGTTGTATCTTGCGGGTATATCTGGCAATAATAGTCAGCATCCCAGGAATCAAAAACCAGACTAATCCCCAACGAAAAGCACTCGGATTGAAATTTGTTCCAATTTGGGATAGAAAACAAATATAGCTAATTGTCCCCAATAATAAGCCAACATACCAACAGCTATGTTTCAAAATATTCAAAATAGATAAGCGATTGGAGTGCCAATTAACTCGAGGCTGCTTGGCTTGATGGAGATAAATAAACAACTCCACAATCGCCAGGACTGTGAATATACTTCCCCAAACCGCTGTGCTTAAATTGGGCAACATAACATCAATCGCATTAGTGATAGTCACTAACCCTAGTAAATGAGTAATGTAAATTAGATGGATTCTGAGTGGCTGGCGAATCCAGACAACATAACCGAGAGTAAGAGTAGAAAATAGTAAATTTAGCGATCGCCAAGTAGGATTAGAAAAGCTGAGACAAGTTAAGATGATACCCAAGAGTAAAGTAAGGTATTCTGCATATAAAGCCAATTGTAGTTTCTGTCGACGATACAACCAAGTTGCGACGAAAACAAATAAGAGCACATAGGGAAAAAGAGTAACCCCAAATACTGACTCGGGAAAATATTCGGTCTGACTAATTTTTGTCGACAAGTCCAGAGCATCGGTACGTAAATTTGGAGGAATTAATTCTTTGGAGATATATAGAGTTTGTAAGCCAATCAAAAAGATGGCTGTTAAATCTCGCTTGCGCCAATAAAGAGTTAGCCGTTGACCAAATAAATGAATAGTGACAATACTTATCCCCACAGTTTGCCAGAAAAATAAAGCGGATTGAAATGTTCCTGCTATTAGGGATAGTAACCAAGTCCCAGTTAAGATAAGAATGCTAATCGTTTGGCAAATATTACTCAAAAAAGTATTAGTAATAGTTGCTGCTTCAGTTTGTGCCTCTTCAGCAGGAATATTCTTCCCCTTTCTTACCGTAGTCAGCCAAATTGTTCCTAAAAGCCACCCACATAAAGCGATCGCTAAAAGATAATTAGAAATTAGAATTTCGTTGGTTAATAATTCTCGGAATAATAATAAGAGCCAAGCAGCAAACAAAAATAATAACCTGGTGGTCGGATATTTCTGTTGTGGAAGCATGAAAACATAGTGAATTAAACTAATAACAGTAATTCCACCATAGATAGCTATCGTCGGTAGGGCATTTAATTGCCAACCTAAATGCAAGAAACTCAAGAACAAGAAAAATGGCAGAAAATATTGATGTTTACTAGATTTCTGAGAACTAAATTGTAAATAACTAATACTAGATAAAGTAGTTAAGGCGATGGTGATCGTGATCCATTCCCAGATATTATTGCCGAGGCGAAACTGACTAATTGCCCAAAAATTGATCGGTACCAGTAAAGTGGCGATCGCTCGTAGTGTCTGAGAAGTCAACTTTAAGTTATCTTGCTGATTCGACCAAAAACCGACTCCCCAAAAGACCAAAGTATAAATTAAGAGAATAAAATATTGTCCAAATCTGGGAAAATTTTCCCACTGACTTGCTGCTAATACCCCAGAAGAAATAACAACTAAAAATATACCGAGAAATAATAACCAGCGAATACTTAACTCATCTAAAAATCCTTGCCATAGTTGAGTAATGATATTAGGTTTTGGTGTAACTTTGACTATAGTTTTGACTGTTATTTTTGGTCTACTTGGCTCAATATCTGGAACAGATTTTATTTCTTTTGTCTCAGGTAAAGCACAGATTAAATTTTGGCGACATATTTTCTTAACTTGTGCTTCGCTGATTAATTTCAGTTTAAGCCATCGATCCAACCCGTTTAATAATTCAAGCTGATTAGGTTTAACATATATCTCGAGCTTGATCCATGAATTATCCTGAGGAAAGTTCTGGCGATTGGCTTTGTCACCATTCGAGGATGAACCACCGCCCTGAGGGTACTCGCCATTTTGGGACATAAGAAAAATGCAAAATCAACTTAGACTTTATTTATATCCTAATTTATCCGAATTAAGTGGATTTTGGGATTATACCTTTACTTATTTGTAAAACACAAATTATATGAATAGTTGATAATGATTTATTACTTTTGTCTCTAAATATTTTTGTCTGATTCTCATATTAATTAATAAGATATAGACTGTAGCTCATAGCTATGAGAATCTCTTAGTAGCAATTCTAAATCATTTGTGAAATTAACTTCTGCCCTTATACGTTTGCGTTTCGGAGCAAGTCGTTAGACTCAACAAGTCCGTAGGACTCAGCGGTATCCTTCAGGGCTGCCTCCTGACTTCTACTTTTCTTTCTTTTCAATTTTTATGACTTAAATAGGATTGCCATATCACTAAAGATAGGTGTTTAGCTGATTGATTTTAGCTATCTTAAGATCAGAAAATAAGCGAGATAATAATATGAATAATATTTGGTACAAAGTAATTTTATCTGGTTTACTACTAATGCTGATTTTAGCTCCCTTTGCTGGATTAGCCCCTTTATTATTTCTGATCTTAGTTGCTAATGTTTATTGGCTTTTTAGCTCCATTACGAAAATTTTGATTTTTGGCGAGACTGATAAAAGTGATCTTACTCAACCAGAGGAATTACGCGATCACGATACTGCAAACAACTAAACAAATTTTTGGAGGATATATGGCGGTTCTCATTACAATTCTAAACCCTGGTTTTGCTAATGGCTAATAGCTAATTGAGGTGTACCTCATTAATTTGAGAAAGGCTATACATAATGTTTATTGTTGACCACTTACCAATTTGGTTTTCAAACTAAAGCTAATTTCACCATTCCTTTCTAAACAAGCTTTTTCTACGCGGTCAAGTCGATCTATCTGACATTGAAGACGTAGCGTAGATGCTAAATCTTCTCTGGTTATGTGACAAGCTTGCATGGCTTGGTAACACAATTGACCATCTCTAATTAAAATTCGCGATCGCCCTTTTATTTTACTTTCAAATCTGCTGAAATAAAATGCTATTGCCGAGAATAACCAATGCATTACTACTAAAATAAAGCTAGCAAAGATAGTTTCAAAAAAGGCTGAAGTTCCATTAATAGCACGACTCAGAGTAGAGCCAAAAATAATACTAAGAACTACATCAAAAGCAGCATACTTCCCAATAAAACGACGGTCTCCTACCATTCTAATCATGATTAAAGCAGCAATATAAATCGTAGCTGCCCTTAATCCCATTTGCCAAAGATTTAGCTGCGGGGAATCTAATCCAAAAGCCCAGTTTATTACATTTGCTGTTGAGGCAATCATTTAATAACCTGATTTTTTATTAGTTATCTGTCGTTAATATTGATTAAAGTGTATCAACATTCCGGAGACTACGGGCAGCTTAATTGCTGGAACACTCTAGAATTAAATATATTAGGTTTTCTATCAAAAGAATTATCCGAGCCATATATTTAAAACATATTATTATTAGAAATAATTGCTTGTTTACATTCAGTAGGGTTTTCTCTACATAACCGATCAACATAATTGAATATCATACAAAATTCAAAAGATTGTCACGAAAAAGACACATCTTCTAGCTAAATTCATAATATCAGTCGAAAGTAGAGACTAAAAATCAAAGGTATATATACTCTCTGAACTCTGATGATTATGACAAAACAACTATAAATAATACTTACCGATTAATCTAAACTACCAAAATATATATACAGATAAACAAATGAAACATTCTACTCTTTTGAAAAAAGCCACAACCTCCTTATCTCTGGTTCTTTTAGGGGGAGGTTTAGCCTTGGGTGGAAACCATTTAATCAACTCTCCCCAAAGTTTTGCCCAAGACTCGACAGATTCTGATGTGGCAGTGGAAACAGAAACTACGCCGCCACAAGAGACAGCGATCGCTGTTCCCCAAAACTACGTCAGTGCCGTAGTCAATAAAGTCGGAGATTCAGTAGTACGAATTGATGCTTCTCGTACTGTTTCGACTAACGCTCCTGCAATGTTCAAGGATCCTTTTTTTCGTCAATTCTTCGGTTCCCAGATTCCCAATATTCCCGATAAACAAGTTCAAAGAGGATTTGGCTCAGGATTTGTAGTTAGTTCTGATGGATTGATCCTGACCAATGCTCACGTTGTCGATGGTAGCGATCGAGTTACGATAACTCTCAAAGACGGACGTTCTTTTGAAGGAAAAGTAATGGGAACAGATAGCTTGACCGATGTGGCGGTAATAAAAATAGAAGCTGAAGACTTACCAGCAGTTACTTTTGCTGACTCGGAAAAGCTACAACCTGGAGAATGGGCGATCGCCATTGGTAATCCTTTAGGGTTAGATAATACTGTGACTACGGGAATCGTAAGTGCGACTGGTAGAAGTAGCTCTCAGGTAGGTGTAGCAGACAAGCGAGTTAGCTTTATTCAAACCGATGCCGCAATTAATCCTGGTAATTCTGGTGGACCTTTACTGAATGCTAAGGGTGAAGTTATTGGCATCAATACGGCAATTATTCAAAGAGCGCAAGGTCTTGGTTTTGCTATTCCCATCAATACTGCTCAAAATATCGCCGAGGATCTAATCGCTAATGGTAAAGTAGATCACTCCTTTTTGGGTATTCAAATGGCACAAATTACGCCGCAACTAAAAGAACAGCTAAAAAGTCAGACAAATTTCAGCTTAAACGCCGAAAAAGGAGTTTTAATTGTTGATGTTGTCCCTAACTCTCCGGCCGATAAAGCAGGATTAAAACCAGGTGATGTGATTCAAACTATTGCTGCGCAAAAAGTTACTGAAACTGACGAAGTACAACAAACGGTAGCTAAAACTAAAGTAGGCGAAAAACTCAACCTTGGTTTGCAACGTGATGATAAACAAGTAAATGTCGAGGTAAAAGTTGGGATACTGCCCACTTCTAACTAGCCAAGAAGCTAACTTTTTAATTACTTTCAAATTTTAGTATTCCTTACACAACTTAAGCGATAAGTCAGATTTTTCAGGCTTGTCGCAATTTCTTGGAGTTGAATTTTTGTCAATAACGTTTTTGGCAACGTCGAAAAGCAAAAAATTGAGTTGGTATCTGCTAACCTGGGGCAGAATTGGCAGTCTTTTTTAAAAGCAATAGGGAACAGCCTCGGTGAATAATCGTCTGCCTCAGCTAAAGTTATCCGCAGAAATTTTAGAAGTACTGCGTCAGGGAAAAATAGCCGACACTAAATCCAGAGCGATCGCCTAAATCAAAGACGAGCAACAGAGAAATAATTTAATTGATGAATCTGTTACCAAAAATCTTTCTCTGGTTCAAATTAAATATCATCTACGAGTGATTTGGCGATCGTCTCGAACTGATTTACGATTAGAGAGAAATGTCCTTCCTCTGGATAAGTCCTTATTCCACACCCACCCGAAGGGGGCAGTCAAAAGTAACCTCTATGAACAGGATTTAGTATGACTATATATCTTAATCATCGTTGATTAAAGAGCAATCGCCTGATACAGTATTTATTCAATATTTAGTGATTGTGGACTCAAACAAATACTCTTTGGTCAAAAGTAAATTTATAATCGTAGTTTGTATATTACAAAACACAGATATTGACCACAGTTAGAATCAATGAGTAACTTTTTGTCTGGAATCAGCATAACTTTATCTGCCATAGCTTTAGCTGTATCGGGATGGACGGCATATCAACTATCTCAACTTAATCTTTTGATAGACCAGCAGCAAAATACGATTACCGAACAACAAAATACTAATACTCAGCAACAGGATAAAATTACTCAGCTTACTCAGAAAATCGAGCAAAATAAAGCTTTAATATCTAGCGATACAACACAACAATTAAATTCCGTCTCTACAACTTCCAAGGCACAAAATAATGTAATTCAGCCAGGACAATTTGTGCGCCAAGGCTTTGACAACAAAATAAAAATTGAATTGCAATCAGTCAAAAGAATTCAAAATCCTGATAGTGAGGAAAAAAATGTAGTAGTCGTGCAAATGCGAATACGTCGTATTGTCCCTAAAGGAAAAGTAGATGCGATAAGCTTAAACCAATCGCGAGGAAGAAATCCCGAAACCAGCGAGGTTTACCGTACTATTCAGAATAAAAGTACCAGTTTTACTTACATTAATGATTTACCGCAAGATTCTTGGGGCAATGCTTATTTTTGGTTAAAAGTGCCTGAAGGAATAAATGTAATCGATATTGTGATACCCGAAACAGCAATCTTTGAAGCTGTTCCTATTAGTAGTTAGAACTACTATAAGATATTGCTTGAGTAATAGGGTGAACTTTTGAATAGCGATCGCCATATAATACTTTTTTAAACAATCTTAATTTAAATCGTCTACGATGTTGAAGAATTAACTGGTTGATAAATTCTGCCTAAACTGCGATCGCTTTTAATTTCAACTACTAAATCGGCGCTCTTAGTAAGGGGGTCTATAAACAATTCTGGATGAAGAGCTTTCCAGAAATATTCTACAAAGCGATCAATTTGCGCATCGCTCATACCAGTTTTTCCAGTAGCGATCATTTTATGCTCTGCTTCCTTGCGCCACTGTTTACTTAAACGATAATCTTCAGGGTATAAAACAATTAAACGGTCTAATTTATTCCATAGGGGTAGATACGCCTTCAAACGATCGTTATTATCTAAAGCGAATTGTTTATCTTCTGGAGTATGAATGGGATCGGGAGGATGATCAAAGTAATCTGCTGATATTGGTTTTACACCGACAAACCAACCTTCAAATAATAAAATATCTGGTTTGGGTATAGCTTCGGGTTCAGTGCGATCGCCATCGCCATGAAATACTGATTTATCAAAGCGGGGCATTAAAATCTGAGTTGCGGAATTTCCTGACAGACACTGTTCAATTACCTGCAAACCTAAGTCAACATCATGAGTTCCTGGAGGACCACGCCAAATTAAACGTGGATCTTGTTGCTTTAACTTTTGTCGCTCAGAATGAGTGAGATATAAATCATCTATAGAAAGATTAGCAGTAGAAAATCCTAAGTAATTAAGAATCAAATTAAGGATGATGCACAGGGTGCTTTTACCAGTGCCTTGACCTCCCAAAATCCCTTGGATTAAAGTTCTATCTAATGTTCGTCTAGCTTTAGCTAGCTTTAAAGCTACAGGGAGCCATAATCTTGCCAATTTAGTCGTAATAATGTCTTGTTCTTTAAACCCCAAGGTTTGACATTTTTCCTTCACCTGTAACGATAAGTCAGCAAAATACTGTGACTCAGTCCCCTGAGAAACTAATCCTTCCAATCTCTCCAGATAAACTTCCTCATCCTTCATCTTTTATCCCTCATCATTTATAGCTACGAACCCAATTTAAAGGCTTCTAAATACAAACTGTAGGTCAGACCAACTTTAAATAAATTCAACACCTCAAAAATAAGAGGACGTCTGCTGGGGGATGAGTCTAATTGCTGACGGTTACGACGACTATATATAAACCTACTCGTAATTTCGGTCACAGCAAATACAATAGCAGCAGCAGGAACATCCCAAACCGCGTCTTGTCCAACAGTTGTCACAATTGCTGAACCCATAAAAAATCCTAGGAGAATACTAATTACACTCAAAGCAGTGCGTCGCCAAGGATTGCTAAATACTAATTCTAAGCGTGCGCCTGTGAAATTAATCAGAGTGTTTAGGCGAGTACGTTGCACGGTTAATTCCTGATTACTGAATTACTTATCGATTTGACTGTAAATCCACAAAGAGCTGACTATTCCAATAAAATGTCCAGCAATAATATTAATGCAGGCTTGGATAATAAATACATCCAATGAATTCACAAATTCTGTATTAGTTTGACTGTTAAAAATTTTCCCAGGATCGAGAGATAAAGTTTTAGAAAGAACAATTCCCGCAATAGTTTCTGCTCCCAAGAGGGTTATTAAAGCACCTACCAGACTGGTGATAACAGCAATTTGAACTATCCTGATCGTGGTTGATTTCTTGGGAGGTGTAACCCCAGGAGTAGTAAACTTGGTTGCCATTTTGCCATAACGAAAAGAAATGCAAATTCCCATAATCAAACAAATCAGACCGCATACAGCGCAAAACAAGCTAAATCCAACACCAGGACTACTTCTCTCATTTTCATTAACTATTGCCAGAGCTAAGGTAACAGAAGAAACTACTCCTAAAACCACCTGAATCCAAAATCCAGCTAATCCCGCCCATTTGAGGGTTGTTCCTACCTTACGCAAGCGGGCAGATTTAGATGTAGGTGTGGAACGAGAGTCACTAAAATTTTCAGAATAGGGTGTGATGTCTGATTCTTTAGTCATGATTTTACTGATTGGTATTACTTGATTCTAGATAACAATTAAATTAGAGGTTTGAAAACTTCAAGTATATTGATATAGAAGTTAGGAATGAAAGCAAGAGCAAAAATATAAATAAAAATAAACTTATTGGTTAATAGTTAATTGTCGATGGATTTTTTCAATTGGGTTTAAAGCCCAGAGAAAACTAACTAAACCCGCACAATGGGCAGCCATAATACTAATAAAGGCTTGAATTATAAATAGATGATTTTATCTATTCACTGTGAATATGAAAAAGCTTAGAGCTTGAAGCTTAAAGCTACGAACATTATAACTATCACTTTGATCTATTAAATTAGCAGCATTACTTGAGGTTATCTATAAATCAATAATAAACTAGATAAATGAGAGAGTTAGCGAGGTAGTTGCAGATTTGTTCCTAGAGACAAATTTGAGGAAAGTCCGGACTCCCAAAAGACCAGACTTGCTGGATAATTCCCAGTGCGAGCGATCGCGAGGATAGTGCCACAGAAAAATACCGCCAATTCTTGAAGGATGAGAGCAGAAGGATAAGGGCGGAGGAATGAATCAATTCCTTACTCTTTATCCCTCATAACTCATTCCTTATATTGGTAAGGGTGCAAAGGTGCGGTAAGAGCGCACCAGCAGTATCGAGAGGTACTGGCTCGGTAAACCCCGGTAGGGAGCAAGGTCGGAGGGATTATGGTTGGTCTTTTCCCGATCTCGATTTTGGAGAACCGCAAGAGATGTTTGGTAACAAACATCCCAGATAGATAACTACCCTCGACTTGGGTATGTGGAATAAAATACACTGCTACAGTTGAGAACAGAATCCGGCTTACGTTCTAACTCTCTCCATTCATATTGTCCATATCTAAATGTTTGAAGATCCCAGACGAAAAAAACAACTTCAGAAATTTATTCAAAAATTGGGGTTATCTGAAACTGAATCAGTTAATTGGTCGTTGCTCAATTTAGCGTTAACTCATCCCAGTATTTCTAGTACTGATAACTATGAACAGCTAGAGTTTGTCGGTGATTCGGTTATCAGGTTAATATCTGCCGAATTACTCTTAGAAGTCTATCCCCAAGAGCCAGTGGGAGAATTTGCCGCTATTCGTTCCATTCTAGTCAGCGATCGCGTTTTAGCCGAGTTAGCAGAAAGCTATGGAATTGAACCATATTTACTTATTGGTTCTAATGCTACTGGTAATCCCATTGGCAGACAATCTTGGTTAGCAGATGCTTTTGAAGCTGTTTTGGGGGCACTGTACCTCAGTACCCATAATATGGATTTGATTCGTCCTTGGCTAGATTCAGTTTTAAAAACTAAAGCGGCAGAGGTTCGTAGTGATCCTGCTCGCCTCAATTATAAAGACGCTTTACAAGAATGGACACAAAAAAAGTACAAAATCTTGCCAAAATATCGGGTTAGAGAAAATAAGCAATTCAAGTCTTCCGCCCATCCCACTAACATATCAATTCATGAAGATCGATTTTTGGCTGAAGTATGGCTCAAAAATCGTTGCTTAGGCAAAGGTTATGGTCGTTCAAAAAAAGCTTCTGAACAAGCTGCCGCCAAGGAAGCTTTTATAGCGGTACGTGATGTTGGACATTAAACTTGTCCTGACTAAAAGGCGGGTTTTCCGACTTTGCCCTACTTAGATGAAATAGTAGTATGTGAGAACATAAAATAAGATTTTAATCACCTGCTAAGAATCAGATTATAAAAGAGTGACTAAAAGTGATGAAGAAAAATGATGAACTAAGTTTGATAGAAGCTGAACTAAGCAGTCCTCTAGATCAGATTGATTCGGCAGAGTCAGCATCAGAAATACCTCCTCCAGATCCAGATCGTATGCTGGGGTTATTGGAATCAGAAGAAGCTTCAGAAAGAACCATTGCAGCGCGGGCTTTCTGTGAATTAGAAGATAGACGCTCAATTCCACTCTTAATAAAATTACTTAATGATAGTTGTCCACTAGTTCGAGTTAGCACTACTTATGCCTTGGGGCGCAACACTGACCCATCTGCTGTCGAGCCATTAATTGAATTATTGGCTCGAGACTTTAATGGTTATGTACGCAAGGGGATAGTGTGGGCACTGGGCAATAGTAAAGATCGTCGCGCCCTTCAGCCTTTAATTCACGCAGTAAAAACTGATATTTCGGCGGTAAGACTTTGGGCCGCCAGTGGCTTAGCTCAAATCGCTACCTTAGATTATGAAGATATAATTGCAGCTATTCCTCCATTGATTCAGGGCTTAAGAAGAGACTCTACCGCAGCGGTTCGGAGTAACTGTGCCTGGGCAATTGGGCAATTATGTCGTGAACTACCGTCTAATGTAGTCTATGCAACGGCGATCGATGCTTTGATCGAATCTTTGGTAGAGGATGATGATTTTGGCGTTAAGGACGATGCTCGAAGTGCTATCCTCAAAGTCGGCGATCCTCGAGGTCTACAGATGATCGAAGAATTAGAATTTGAAGGATTAATTTGAACTGTCTAAATAAAAATATTACATGACCAAACCCCTAATTATCGGTGTCAGCGGTGCTTCGGGACTGATTTATGCCGTGCGTACTTTGAAATATTTACTGGCTGCTGACTATACTATCGAGCTAGTTGCTTCCCGTGCTAGCTATATGGTTTGGCAAGCTGAGGAAGACATTCGGATGCCAGCTGAACCAGCGCAACAAGAGTTATTTTGGCGAGAAAAAGCCGGGGTTAGCACAGGAGGAAAGCTCAATTGTCATCGTTGGAGTGATGTAGGAGATAACATTGCGAGTGGTTCTTTTCGTACTTTGGGAATGGTAATTATTCCCTGTAGTATGAGTACGGTAGCGAAGATCGCCTCTGGCTTAAGCTCGGATTTGCTGGAAAGGGCAGCAGATGTACAACTTAAGGAAGGTAAGCCTTTAGTAGTTGTTCCTCGAGAAACTCCTTTTAGTTTGATCCATTTACGCAACCTGACTGCTCTAGCCGAAGTCGGTGTTAAAGTTGTACCAGCAATTCCTGCTTGGTACCATCATCCCCAAACTATTGAAGATCTAGTAGATTTTGTAGTAGCTCGAACTCTTGATACTCTGGACATAGATTGTATTCCTTTGGAACGTTGGCAAGGAAATTGAAGTTGCTACAAAAATCATTAGTTATTTGTTGAGCAAAATTATTTGGTTTAATATCTGGAAAATCAAGAATAACAAAAACCGAGAGTGACCAAGTAGAATGGCAACATCATTGATTTTGAACTGAACATTCAAAATCTAAATTTTGATCAATCTACAAGTAACAATTATGAGTCGCTTGAAGTTATTTTTATTCCTGCTGATTATAGCTTTGCTGGGTATTATATTTTTTCAAAATCGAGAGCCTATAGTTCTTAAGCTGCTATGCCCCAATGATGCTCAATCCTGTCTCTATAAAACTCCTCAATTACCTCTTGCCATCTGGATTAGCTTGTCTATTTTAGCAGGAATAATTACTAGCTTATTTTGGCAAGCATTGAGTAGCTATAGTTACTCAAGCTCAGGAACGCAAAAGTATAATCGAGAAAATTCTGAACCTAGTCGAAGAAATTCGATAGATTTTGAGAACGGTGGTGATAGCTCTTCTTTCGCTCCAACCAACATTCAAGATAGTGCTGCTGATGAGCAAATTTACGATTCAACTAGCTATGAAGTACCGCAAGAACCCGAAAATGTTGAACGCTCTGGATCGAACTACTCTTATAAATATCGAACAGCTAGCGAACGTCCTCAAGACAAACGTAAAGCGGAGACTGAAAAGACTTCAATTGAATCTGAACTAAATCTTGATAATCAAGAACGAGATGATGAAGACTGGATTTAAATCAGTTTTAAGTAGCGTTTAAAAAAATATATTGGTTCTTTAATAAATCAACTAATAATACTCAAATTTTCCATAAAACTGCTTGTTCGTGGAGTCATATTAACTATTAGTAGAAGCAGATGCTAGACATCATATATTGACGAACTTCTATTGATGAAATTTACCAATTTCTATTCTACTAGGAGGGCTCTGCACACACTTACATAACAGACGATTACTAGAGTAACTTAATGTAGCTATTTAATTAGATTTAATTAAATAGCTAGGATTACTTTCTGGCAGCAGCAAATAACTCTCTAGATTCCTGTTTTACTAGACCAATCATAGCAGCCTGTTGTAAATTAATAAATGCTTCTAAATCTTCTAATTCATATTTACCACGCAACATCATCCTCAGCTTTTCTTCAGACTTGATAGACAAATATCCTGAATTCAAAGCTTGTTCAGCTATCTCACGAATCATTTTCATAATTTATTATTAACTCCGAATTTGAATATGCATTTAGAAAACAAAGTATTAAATTATTATTCGTAAAATTGATTAGATGTTTAAAAATTGATTGGTAAATATGATAAACAACGTATTTATCCATACTTCTATCTGACTTATATTAAATTCTAATTAAAAACGAGTATTTTTTCTGTGATTTAGATCACTCTACCTAAACCTACTACGTCATTAATGTAATGAATTAGTAAAGTAAGCAATTATTTAAATTAAAATTAAGCTAAATAGGTAAATTCTTATCTACTAGATTTTTTTGGGAGATTAATTGCTCATTAATTTTTGTTTAGCAGCTAATATTAACCTAAAATAACTTACATTAAGATATGTATAACTACTGATAATGACTTGCTAAATTAATCCTTGATCAATAGTTTTACTTATTATTATGCCTTCAATGATATCGAATAGATAAATTGATACCTAAATAACAGTAAAAAATGATCAATTATTGATCTCGTTAAACAAAAACTCCACGTAAACAAAAATGAGCAATTTATTACAGGGTTTAAACATATACTTAGTTGGCATGATGGGTTCGGGGAAAACAACTATTGGCAGACATTTAGCTCAAAAGCTACAGTATCGTTTTGCTGATACGGATCAAACCATCCAGGCGATCGCTAAAAAGTCAATTACAGAAATTTTCCAACAGGAAGGAGAAGTTTATTTTAGAGAATTAGAAACTAAAGTTTTGGCAGAATTATCTGTTTATACAAGATCTGTAATCTCTACTGGTGGAGGGATTATTCAACAACAATTAAACTGGAGTTACTTACGTCACGGTTTAATTGTCTGGTTAGACGTGGATTTAGAGATCTTAAAGAAAAGATTAGCAGGAGATCAAACCAGACCATTGGCTGACAAACTAGAATCACTACTCAAAACTCGTCGTCCGTTATATGCTCAAGCCGATATTTGCCTCTCGATTGAACAAGAACAAACTCCCCAAGCAATAACTAACCGGATTATTGAAACCATTCCCTCAGTGCTAAAATCTCAGGTCTAAAATTATACTGTTGCCTTGTTGCCTAAGGTTAATCATTATTTATAGTAAGTAGGAAGACAGTAAACCACTCAATCCGCAATACTCAAGTTTTATGGTCAACGAAAGCGAATATTTCAAAGAAGCGGCAGCTAACCGTGTCCGGGTACTTAGTGAAGCTCTTCCTTATATTCAGAAATTTACTAATCAAACTATCGTAATTAAATACGGTGGTGCAGCAATGAAAGATAGTAATCTCAAAGATAAAGTGATCAGAGATATCGTTTTTCTTGCCTGTGTTGGGGTGCGTCCTGTGGTAATCCATGGTGGAGGTCCGGAAATTAATACCTGGCTCCAAAAATTGAACATAGAGCCACTATTTAAAGACGGATTGCGAGTTACTGATGAGGTAACTATGGACATAGTGGAAATGGTTTTGGCTGGTAGGGTTAACAAAGGACTAGTTTCCCTAATTAGCCGTGCTGGAGCTTCCGCAGTTGGTCTATGTGGTAAAGATGGTAATTTGATTCAGGCGCGTCCTGTTGGCAAGGAAGGGGTCGGGTTTGTTGGGGAAGTGACTAATATCAATACTGGGGTAATTGAATCATTGGTTGATAGTGGTTATGTCCCGGTAATCTCTAGCGTTGCTGCTGATGAAAATGGGCAGGCATACAATATCAATGCTGACACCGTAGCAGGCGAAATCGCCGCCGCGCTTCAGGCAGAGAAGCTTATTTTGCTCACTGATACCCCTGGCATTTTATCTGACTATCACGATCCTTCAACTTTGATTAATAGATTAGATATCCAAAAAGCCAGAGAATTAATTGATCAAGGAGTTGTCTCAGGAGGAATGATTCCTAAAGTGAATTGTTGCGTGCGATCGCTTGCTCAAGGAGTTCGTGCTGCACATATTTTAGACGGTCGTTTACCTCACTCGCTGTTACTGGAAATTTTGACCGATGAGGGGATTGGCTCCATGATTGTGGCATCAGAACTAATGAATAATTAGATCTTTGATTCTCTCTGATACCAGTCTTTATTGACTGACTACCTTCTTATAACTCGAATATAGCTACTGTTGTGGTTATATCTATCATGGGTTGCTGGGTTGATAATAATTACCCTGGAACCCTTTTTATAACGTCTAGATCGATGAGAATGATGGCGATAACCATCGTAATAGGGCTGATGTCTATCGTAACGGCTAGAGCGTCTGTGATGAATATATTTCCGACGAGCTCTTCGATAAGGATGGTGATGGTATCCCCGATGATGATAGTTGCTTGCAGGAAGAGGAATATGGGTTCCAGGAGGAGGAGTTATATTTAGCGGAGTAGGACCATTGATACGGCTGCGAACTCCTACCTGAGCAAGTTGGAAATCAGCTTGAGAGTCGGTTGTCTGAGATGTTGCCTGGATCTTATTTTCTAATAAGGGGGGAGACTCCTTCGCAGTGATTTGGCTCATTGCTTCTACTGGAGAGCATAGCCCAACTGTTCCTAGTCCCAGAGCGAAAGCACTCAAAATTGGTTGCCAATTAAGTCGCCCATAAAATTTATGTCGATATTCTAAAATCATGATCTTGCATTACCATCTTTAAAGATCTTGAACAGTAATGTTAATTATTTAATAATAAACTATGTAATTACCACAGTATATTTAAAGTGACGGCAGACAACCGCGAAAAGTTTCATCTCAAATACCAAGCAGGAAAGGAAGCTCTAGAAAGAGGGCAATACCGCCTCAGTATCGAAAATTTGACAGCTGCCATAGATTTAATTGCTCCCAACTCTCGCCGGGGTGGAGAAGCCCAAATTTGGCTAGTTACTGCTTATCAAGCCGCTAACAAAATTCCTGAGGCGATCGCTTTATGCCAGGAGTTGACCACTCACCCAGACCCACAAACCCGCGAACAAGCTCAACGTATTTTGTATATCATTAATGCACCCAAACTAGAGCGACCTAGGGAATGGATGAGCGAAATTCCTGATCTGGCAAATAAAGACCCAGGACAATCTCGATATGTTGCTGCCAAAAAACCGACTCAACCTAGTTCTAATAAATTAGAAATTGAAGATATCGATCCATCACAAATTGAGACTAAAGACAATCAATTTATTTGGTTTGCCTTCATCCTAATTTTTTTGATTATGGGGAGTTTAGTCTGGTTTGGTCGTACTTAAAATTCTTAATTTTGAGTTCTAAATTTCAAATCATGCCTTAAGTATTGCCGAAAGAAACTTCTACTTGGTCAATTAACTGCTGCCAAACTCCTTTTGGTTGCCAAATCTGGTTCATAGGATATTGAGCCTGTTCTTCTGGTAATTGCAGCACATATTTTTGCCAAAAATAAATAAAGCAAGAAACTCGCATATTCTTAGCACAGTGAACCCAAACCTTCCGATTCAAAAGCGATCGCATGACATTAAAAAACTGCTCCACATCCTCTAACTTGGGATTTTCCCAAACTACGGGAAGGTGAATATAAATCATCCCTAAACCAGTCACAATAGTTCCTTCATCAACTAGAGTATTAGTTGAAGTAGGCATTGCCAAATTAATTACTGCTTGATATCCCTCATCAGCAATTAACTGAAATTGTTCTAGAGTAGGTTGTCCCGAAGTTGCCAAGCGATTATCTATTCGGTAGTAGTCTAAAATACTATTCATCACGACCATTCAACACGTTAAACCGTTAAATTACGATAAACTTGCAAATATTGATAACTAACTTATTTTAGAAATAAATAGGAGATAGTGGCTTGAATACTCAGTCCTCTAATAGCTGGCAACCCTTGCTGGGTGGTATTATTGCCGCCTTAGTAGTTTTGCTTAGTTTTAATTCATTTGTCATTCTTAATCCAGGTCAGGCTGGAGTTCTGAGCATTTTAGGTAAAGCACAAGATGGTGTTTTACTCGAAGGAATTCATCTCCGTCCACCTTTGGTTTCTAATGTGGATATTTACGATTTAACGGTACAAAAATTTGAAGTACCTGCCGAAAGTTCGACTAAAGATCTTCAAGATCTCAAAGCTAGCTTTGCAATTAACTTTCGCCTCGACCCTATTCAGGTTGTAGAAATTCGCAGAAAGCAGGGGACATTACAAAATATTGTCTCCAAAATTATTGCTCCCCAAACTCAAGAATCATTCAAGATAGCTGCGGCGAGAAGAACAGTTGAAGAAGCAATCACCAAGCGTAATGAATTAAAAGAGGATTTTGACAATGCTCTTAGTTATCGCCTAGATAAATACGGCATTATTGTTTTGGATACTAGTGTGGTCGATCTTAGCTTCTCTCCTGAGTTTGCTAGAGCAGTAGAAGAAAAACAAATCGCCGAGCAAAAATCCCAGAGAGCAGTATATGTTGCCAGAGAAGCTGAACAACAAGCTCAAGCAGATATTAACCGCGCCAAAGGTAAAGCCGAAGCCCAAAGACTACTGGCCGAAACTCTCAGAGCACAGGGTGGTGAACTAGTACTACAAAAAGAAGCGATCGAAGCTTGGCGAGAAGGTGGCGCACAAATGCCTAAAGTTCTAGTCACAAGTGGCGATTCTAAAGGTGGTGTTCCCTTCTTATTTAACTTGGGAGATGCCCAGTAGTTAAGTAAGGAGTAAGAAGTAAGGAGTAACGAGTAAGGAGTAACGAGTAACAAAGGACTTGCACTAAAGCACTCGCTTCGCATCGTCCGCATTTAATGTCAAACCCGAACTCCGAACTCCGAACTCCGAACTCCGAACTCCGAACTCCGAATTCCGAATTCCGAACTCACGTTGTTCCCTACTCCCAACCCAATAAACTTGCTAATAATGCCTGTTGAGCGTGCATTCTGTTTTCTGCCTGATCCCATACTCGCGATCGCTTACTTTCGATCGCCTCGGCAGTAATTTCTTCTCCTCGATGAGCGGGTAAACAGTGCAGAATAATTGCTTCAGGGTCGGCGTGATCGATCAGCTTTTGATTTACCTGATAGGGTTGGAAAATCGGAATTCTTTGATCGGCCGACTCTTCTTGTCCCATGCTTGCCCAAACGTCTGTATAGACTACCTGTGCTCCCTCTGCTGCTGCAACTGGATCTTGGGTGACGACAATTTCCGACTTTCCTGAAGCAATTGCCTCGGCACGTTGAACAATTTTAGGATCTGGTTCATATCCTTTGGGAGCAGCAATTCTTACATTTAAACCCGTTAGCGCACCTCCCAACAATAGAGAATGAGCCATGTTATTTCCATCTCCCAAATAAGTTAAAGTTTTGCCCGGCAACGAGCCAAAGCATTCTTGAACCGTCATTAAATCCGCCAAAATCTGACAAGGATGTTCGAGATCGGTTAAAGCATTAATAATCGGAATTTGGGCATAATTGGCAAATGTTTCGAGATCTGCCTGAGCATAGGTACGAATTGCTAAAATATCTAAGTAACGGTCTAAGACTCGAGCCGTATCTTCAATCGGTTCACCACGACCAACTTGAGTCACATTAGGATTAAGATCTATTACCTGACCTCCCAATCGATACATCGCGACAGTAAAGGATACCCTGGTACGAGTTGAGGCTTTATAAAATAACAATCCCAACACTTTTGAACACTGGATAACTAACTCCTTACTTTTCAGCTGACGGGCTAGTTCTAATAAACTTGTGATTTCTGGAGGGTTTAGGTCAGCAGTGCCCAGTAGATCTCTTCCTTGAAGCTGTTTCATATTACCAATATTTAATGGTGAAGATTTAAGCGGAGATAGAAAAAGTCAATTTTAGAACCAAAGGTAGATCTGAATCAACTAAATCAAGTAGAGAAAATGTTACAACAGTAGTAATTTAATGCTTTATTTGCCAATTTTAGAATGATGCTCTCTTCATTCGTTACCTTATTAAATAACCGACGTGGTATTGAAGCTAGTCGGACATTTCAGTCTCTGGGAAGAAACTCTAAGCCTTTTTGGTCACGTTTTACCGTTGGGGCTTTTCATCTAGTTTGTTGTGTTGGTTTTTTGGGATGCTTGACAAATAAAGTGGTGGGAGCAGAAGATATTATTTTAAACTATGGATTTCTAGAATTTTCCTTATCTGTAGACTCACTAGAAACTTATGCCACTGAAGGCAAAATAGAAGGAGAATTAAAGAGTTATGCAGGGTATCTTTCTCCAGAACAATTAAAGCAGTTTCAGGTCGGCTTGACCACTAGTGCCGATTTTAGTCATCTAGCGATCGCTCAATTTCTTTATTCTTATCAAGGAGAAAAAATTTTAGAGCGCTTTTCTCGGGTTATTGAAACGAAGGCTCGTCAACCAGGTTTTTATGCCATTCGTTCAGCTTTAATTCTGGCAGCAGCAGATCGAGAAAATGGAGGACTAACCCCCCTTAACGTTCTCAAAAAGTTCCCTACTAATGCTCTTAGGGTTGATTCTCGTCAAGGAATAAAAATTATCAAGGATTTAAGTCGGGTTGTTCAAAGAAATAGTCAGGCAATCTCTGCTGTCGAACAAGCAGCACTAAAGGAAAGACAACAGTATGCTGCGGGGACCTATGGGGTAAGAAACCTAGATCTGTTGAGGTCAGGAAAGTATCGCTATCGTAAGCAAGTTTTAACCATGGAGGATCGCAGTCGAAACCGTAACTTTCCGGTTGAACTTTATTTACCTCAAATCAAAAAAAAGCCAACCCTGCCCCTAATCATTATTTCCCATGGTTTGGGTAGCGATTTGACTAGTTTTGCTTACTTTGCCCAACACCTTGCTTCTCATGGTTTTGCCGTTGCTGTGCCAGAACATCCAGGAAGTAGTGCTAGTCAAATTGAAAAACTTTTAAGTGGTTTAGATAGTGATGTAACTCCGCCTGAAGAGTTAATTGATCGTCCTCTAGATATTAAGTTTTTGCTGGATGAATTAGCTAAGAACTATGGCAATAAAATTGATACTAATAATGTGGGGATGATCGGTCAGTCTTTTGGCGCGTATACTACTTTGGCGATCGCTGGGGCTGAATTGAATTTCACCACTTTAGCCCAAAACTGTCTTGACTCTGATGATTCCTGGAACTTATCTCTGCTGATCCAATGTCTAGCTTTACAGATCCCAGAAACAGAAACAGAAGTTAATCTCAAAGACCAGCGTATCACTTCGGCGATCGCCATAAATCCCCTTGTCAGTAGTGTGTTTGGTCAGAAAAGTCTCCGTCAGCTCGATATTCCTGTCATGCTGGTCTCAGGAAGTTCCGATCCCATCACTCCTGCTTTGTCAGAGCAAATAATTCCCTTTACTTGGCTAAAAACTCCAGAAAAATACTTGGTCTTACTCAAAGGTGGTACACATTTTTCGACACTCAACGAATCGGCAGGTAGTATACCTGTTCCTGCTAAGGCGATCGGACCCGATCCTAAAATAGCCCAAGACTACATGAAACAATTGGGCTTGGCTTTTTTTAGCACTTACGTTACCCAACAATCAATTTATGAAAATTATCTCAATTCAGAATATGGCTTGATCATTAGTAAAAGATTAATGCCTTTACGTCTAATAACATCTCTGGAAAGAAAATCTTTGCAGTTAAAATCTAGCAACATCAAATAGATAAATTTGAACCATCATTGCGATTTGAAGTAAAGCGGCAGAGCCGCAGCTATAAGCTGTAAGCTGTAAGCCAATTATAAGAGGCTTTAACCTCTCCTAATTGTAGACCACCAAACTTCGTTTGCTGGGGGCATTAAACCCGATAGCTATAAGCTGTTAGCCGTTTACCAAGCGTAAACTTTAGAGCTTAAAGCTTAAGGCTTAGAGCTTAAAGCTTTTTAAGGTAAAAGCTATTAGCTATTAGCTTCTCGATACAATCATTTTCAAGGTAACGAGAGAGCGTTTAGACCCACAAATTACCTCAGCAACGAGCCGCATTGCTTCTAGCTTTTCTTAAAGCTGATAGCTGATAGCTGATAGTGAGACAGTTCGTTGGCAAGCCAGTCCGTTGCGGAGGTTCCCTCCGTTGTAGGAACTGGCGCGGGGTTCCCCCGCTTAAAGAAACTGTCGAACCCGAAGGGCTGATAACCAACTAATATACGATCATTAAGAACGTAAATACTAGTTACTATTATAGGACTCCTGCATTACCTAAACCGAGAATAATTCCTGCGCCCAAAATATGACCTAAACTAGTAGTTGCCAATAATTCTGGAAGACCAAATTTATCCCATACTTCTGGTTTGGGTACTGGTAGACTAGGTCCTTGTCCCGAATTTTGAATTGCATAGCGACCAATACCAATGCAAAATAAATTTGACATAATCATTACTAATGCGACTGAAGGATTCCAATCTATCGTTGAAGGAGTGTACTGAACTGCCAAAACAAAAGTAGATACCATTATGATTTTTGACTCCCTTGCTCGTTAAATATTATTTTTGGGCTTATTTGTTTATAGGAATTATAAAAATCTCTCTGTACAAAACATCGTTTCTTCTAAATAATTAACAGTAGTTCAAACTTTTACTAAAAAAA
The DNA here is from genome assembly GCF_000332195.1 of Pleurocapsa sp. PCC 7319. NCBI lineage: Bacteria > Bacillati > Cyanobacteriota > Cyanophyceae > Pleurocapsales > Pleurocapsaceae > Pleurocapsa > Pleurocapsa sp. PCC 7319. The sequence continues at coordinate 665,554 of NZ_KB235922.1, read as the reverse complement.
CACAACATTAATCAGTTCCAGAACAAATGCGAGTTAAAATCTGCGGCATCACTCAAATCAAGCAGGGTTTAGAGATTGCTGCATTAGGGGCAAATAGTTTAGGTTTTATCTGTGTAGAGCGATCGCCTCGCTATATTATCCCAGCCAAAATTAGAGCGATCGTCGAATGTTTACCCAGCCAGATCGATAAGGTGGGAGTATTTGCCGATCATTCTCTAAGAGAAATAGCAGAGGTGGTCAGCACTGCTAAACTAACAGCTGTTCAATTGCATGGCGCCGAATCCCCCGAATTTTGTGTTCAGTTACGCCAAGAAATGCCCAATGGCATTGAAATCATCAAAGCTTTTCGGATTAAAACCCCTGACTCCTTACAAGACACCACAGCTTACATAAATTATGTAAATACTTTATTGCTCGATGCATATCATCCTCAAATGCTTGGCGGTACAGGGCAAACAATTAATTGGCAAGATCTAGTAGAATTTCGACCCAGTTTACCCTGGATGCTAGCTGGAGGATTAACTCCAGATAATGTCGCTAAGGCTTTGTCTCGCTTAAAACCTGACGGGATTGATCTCTCTAGTGGAGTAGAGCGATCGCCTGGAGATAAAGATTTAACTAAAGTAGAACGACTTTTTCAAGCTCTCAAAGCTTAAATGATCAATTGCCAATGAACAACAAGCGATTATTTGGTGAGATAATTACATACTTGCAAAGTAGTTATCTTGTCTATGAAAGTATTAGTAGTTGGCAGCGGAGGCAGAGAACATGCTCTTGCCTGGACGTTATTACAATCTCCCAACGTAGGGTACGTTTTTTGTGCTCCTGGTAATGGTGGCACGGCAACAATGGCAAATTGTCAAAACTTGCCTCTAGCAGTAGAGGATTTTGCCGGAATTGCCAATGCAGTGACAGAAAATCAAGTTGCTTTAGTGGTAGTTGGTCCAGAAGTTCCTTTATCTCTGGGAATTGTAGATTATTTAAGAAAACAAAATATTGCTGTGTTTGGTCCTACCAAAGCGGGAGCACAAATAGAATCTAGTAAGTCTTGGGCCAAAGAGATCATGACCCAGGCGAATGTCCCTACTGCTAAATCAGCAACTTTTACCGATGCTACTGCAGCACAAGAATATATTCGTACGGTTGGTGCCCCCATAGTGATTAAAGCAGATGGTTTAGCAGCGGGAAAAGGGGTAATTGTGGCTACTACGGTCAATGAGGCGATCGCTGCTGTTACCAAGCTACTAGATGGTAACTCAGGAAAATTAGTAATTGAAGAGTTTCTCACTGGGTCAGAAGTCTCTGTATTAGCTGTGACCGACGGTAAAACGATTCGTCCTCTAGCTCCTGCCCAAGATCATAAACGCATAGGAGAAGGGGATACAGGCAATAATACTGGGGGAATGGGGGCATATTCTCCTGTGCCATCGGTAACAGACCAACTAATGACAAAAATTAAACAGGAGATACTTCAGCCTACACTCGAAGCCCTGAAACAGAAAAATATTGATTATCGCGGAGTACTATATGCCGGATTAATGATTACCCCTACCGGCGAACCGAAAGTGATTGAATTCAACTGTCGTTTTGGAGATCCAGAAACGCAGGTGGTTTTGCCTCTACTAGATACTCCACTGGATGAAATTTTACTTGCCTGTGTTGAACAAAGATTAGAGCAACTGCCCCCTATCAAATGGAAAGCCGGTAGCGCAGTATGTGTGGTGGCGGCTTCTGGAGGCTATCCTGATGTCTACGAAAAAGGAAAAGCGATCGCTGGTATTCAAGAAGCTATTGCCCAAGGAGCAATTGTCTTTCATGCCGGAACAAAACTAAGCCAAGAGCAGATCATAACTGATGGTGGTAGAGTACTAGGAATTACTGCGGTTGCTGATGATTTCAACCAGGCGATCGCCTCTGTTTATGATGCAGTAAAGTCAATCCAATTTGAGAAAATGTACTATCGTCGTGATATTGGTCATCGCTATAGCCAATAAAAATAAACATATTTAGCAAAGAATCCGCAGATTTGCACCAAATTTAAGATTGTAGTTGATACACTATAATTCAATCAACTTAACATTTATTATCAAAGTCGATTACATTGCTGACCTTCATTACCAAAATCAAAGAAATTATTGCCCTCTGGTGGTCAGAGTTTACCCTTCAGACAAAATTAATGGCTGCGGCAACCCTAGTGGTTTCCTTAATTATGAGTAGTCTGACTTTTTGGGCAGTAAATACTATTCAACTAGAGTCCAATATTAAAGACACTCGTTTTGGTAGTGATTTGAGCATCTTAATTGCTTCCAACGCTGCTCCTTTAGTTGCTGAAGATGACTTAACAGCCTTAGCTAATTTTTCCAATCGTTTTTACCGTAGTACCTCTAGTATTCGCTATCTGATTTATGCTGATCGCTCGGGCAGCATATTTTTTGGTATCCCCTATTCCCATGCCGAAATACAAAATTCTCTCACAATTAAACGTCGCATCAAATTACCTGACGATTACGCTCAAAACAGTGATTTACCCTTTGTTAGACAACACCAAACTCTCAACGGACAGGTAACAGATGTTTTTGTGCCTTTAAGACATAATGGAGAGTACTTAGGGGTGTTGGCAGTGGGAATAAATCCCAACCCAACTATTGTCGCCTCATCTAATCTAACCAGGGATGTAACCATTGCAGTATTTATAACTATTTGGGCAATGGTGATCTTAGGTAACGTGTTTAATGCCCTAATGATTACCAGACCAATTAAAGAACTCTTGGTAGGTGTCAGAAACATCGCTGCGAAAAATTTTCAGCAACGCATTGACCTGCCATTGAGGGGAGAATTAGGTGAGTTGATTGCTAGTTTTAATCTGATGGCAGAAAAACTAGAAAAATATGAAAAACAAAATATCGAAGAATTAACCTCCGAAAAAGCCAAGCTCGAAACTCTAGTTTCTACTATTGCTGATGGAGCCGTGCTAATCGATCCTGAAATGCAGATTATTTTGGTTAATCCTACGGCTAAAAATATCTTTGGTTGGGGAGAAGATACCATTGGAGACAACGTTCTACACCGCCTTCCTGCGGAGTTAACGGTTAAATTGACCAAACCTCTCTATCAGATGATTGATAGTAAAGTCGAGCTAGAAGGAACAGAAACAGCTAATGAAGAAGAGTCTCAATCATTTCCCTTATTAGACGTTGAGAAACATCATCTTCCTTCTAAAGATGAATTCCGTATTACTCTCCATCAACCAGTATCGAGAACTATCCGGGTGTTACTCAGCCGAGTTGTAGATGGCGGTAACGAGAATATTAAGGGGATTGCAATGACTGTTCAAGATATTACTCGTGAGGTTGAGCTTAATGAGGCCAAAAGCCAATTTATTAGCAATGTATCCCATGAATTACGAACACCTTTATTTAATATTAAATCTTTCATTGAAACTCTATCGGAGTATGGTGAAGACTTAACTGAAGTTCAGCGACGGGAGTTTTTGGATACTGCCAATCACGAAACCGATCGCTTGACTCGTTTAGTCAATGATGTTTTGGATTTATCTCGTTTAGAGTCTTCTCGTACGTATAATCTGAGCGAAGTTGATTTAAATCAACCAATTGAGCAAACTCTAAGAACTTGTCAGCTAAACGCTAAAGACAAAGGAATTGAATTAAACCAGGAATTACAGCCCAAATTACCTTCTGTCATCGGTAATTATGATTTGTTATTACAAGTATTAACTAATCTTGTTGGTAATAGTCTTAAATTTACCAATTCAGGAGGTAAAGTTACGGTTCGAGCCTATGAAACCCAGGCAGAATCTAATACAATAGGTCAGCCTGCTGTGAGAGTAGAAATAATTGATACAGGAATTGGGATCTCATCCGAGGATAAAGAAGCTATCTTTGAGCGCTTTTTTAGGGTGGAAAATCGGGTTCATACTCTTGAGGGTACTGGTTTAGGTCTTTCTATCGTGAGAAATATTATTGAGAAACACAATAGTAGAGTTTATATCGACAGTGAAGTTGGTGTGGGAACTACTTTTTGGTTTGAGTTACCAATTTATCAAGCAAAAGTTGAAGAACCAAATCAAACAATTGGCATTACTGATAGCCAGAATAATTAGAGAATAATTAGAGAATAATTAGATTATTCCCACAAATTCAACCAATAACCTTGGTTTACTATCGAGAACTGAGAACTAGAAAGACACTAAATAAAATCAACAAGGCGATCGCAACTAAACCACGATATCGATAAAACCAATTTTTAATTCCTGTCCAACCCTGTCGACTAGAGGGAGTAGCTATTTCTGGAATCAATGGGATCGAAAGATCGTGAAATAGAGTACAGCTTTGAGCATAGGGACGCTGCGGAAAATTGCAAGTATCATCTTGATGATAAATACAGCGATCGCATAACCAAGTGTTATCTTCTGATTGATATAAAGTTATACCGGGATGACCAAAAGCTTTAAGGGGATTATTACAGTGAGGGCAATTTACTGCTTGGGAATCTACAGGCTGTTTACATTTAGAGCAACTGGGCATTACTGGTTACTGGTTACTGATTACTGATTACTGATTACTGATTACTGATTACTGATTACTGATTACTGATTACTGATTACTGATTACTGATTACTGATTACTGATTACTGATTACTGGTTACTGATTACTGGTTAGAGGGAAACTTGCGGATTTGAAATTCTTTGCTTTCAGTCATTGTATAATTGATGTTCATTTTGCTCATAACTGTCGCAAATTTTTGTTCAATAGTAGTCAAGTCTTTTATGGGGATAGATTTCCACTGTTCACGAGTTTGCCAGCGGATCGTCAAAATTATTTGCTCTGGAGCACTGGGTTCAATCCAAACCTCTTTACCCAAAAAACCAGGATAAGTCGACAGAGAAGTCGTCCAAATTGCTTCATCTTGTTGGATAAACTGTTCTCGTGATTGAGAATCTACGGTAAATTTGAGCCATTCAATAACCATATAATTTAACAAAGAGATCAATAATATTTATGTTGAGCTATTCTACGATTTAATAACATAGTAAATATAATTTGAGGAAACTAGAAATGGATAAGAATGATTGGCTTAAGCAGTTACTAATGGTAGGTATCGGTACGACTTCTCTGGTGGCGGAAAAAATCAAAGAAGTTAGTGATGAGTGGGTTAGGGACGGCAAGATTAATCCTGAACAAGCAAAATCATTTGTTGATGATCTGATGTCCCAGCTAAACACTGAATCAGGAAGCGTTCAAAAACAAGCAGAACGACAAATGAAGAATATGTTACAAGATTTGGGAGTGCCTCGCCAAGCTGAAATGGATGAGTTACGAGGACGTATCGATCGCTTAGAACGTCAAGTAAGAGATTTAGAAAATAGAAATTGGCGTTAGCACTTATTTTCTGTTGATTAGGATCAGAAAATAACAGACACAATCGTTGCTATGGGCTAGTATTGAGATTGTAAATATAATTAATCCTAATGCTTCTCAAATTGCATTACAACAGATCCAAGACATCTTCGTGTCTATCAACCACAAGAATCTGTTTCTCTGGACTTTAGACCGTAAACTCTTCTTAAATGATGAATCTGTGATTACATTAACTCTATTACATCCTCTTCAATCGGTGGCAGTTCAAAGCTGGGCTTTTAATGATGAACCCAGTATTAAGATTGGTCGTGCGACCAATAATCAGGTTGTTCTTTATAGTGCTGTTGTATCTCGTCATCATGTTGAAATTAGAAAATCAGGGGACGAAGATTGGGAAATTGTGAACCTAGGCTCAAATGGTACTTATGTTGACGGGAAGCGTATTGAGCAGACTAAAGCAGTTGACGGGATGATAGTGCGCTTAGCTAGTTCTGGCCCCAAAATTCTCATTAAAATCGAATCTTTATCAGATCAAGAACAATCCCAATCCTCTGGTGAGCAATCCAGGACCAAGCGGCAACCCAAAGGTGCCAAAGACACTCTCATCAGCTAAGTTGTTTTTGTAATTATCTGTTTAATTTGGGTCAGATCTAAGGCAGGTAATTCTGAAGTATTAGTTTCTTTTAACCACAATAAATACTCTACATTACCTGCCGGCCCCGTAATGGGAGAAACAGTTAGCCCTTGATACTGCCACCCCAATGAATTTGCTGTTTGCCACACTTGCCAGATAGCCATCGCTCTAGCTTCAGGATCGCGCACTACACCTTTTTTACCGATATGTTCTTGTCCGACTTCAAACTGAGGTTTAACTAATAAGACTACTTCTCGGGGCAAGGTTAGTAATTTCCACAGAGTTCCTAATACCTTAGTTAACGAAATAAAAGATAAATCCATTACTCCCAGATCGGCTCTTGATTCATCCCCATACAGCTCATCAGCTGTTAAATATCTAATATTAGTTCTTTCTTTTAAGATAACGCGATCGCAGGTACGAATACTCCAGGCTACTTGTCCGTAACCGACATCTACCCCGTAAACTAATTTTGCCCCTGATTGCAATAAACAATCTGTAAATCCTCCTGTAGAAATCCCTCCGTCCAGACAGATTCTATCTTGCACCTCAATCTCAAAAGTCTGAAGAGCCTTAATTAATTTCTTGCCGCCACGAGATACATAAGGAGGTTGCTCTTTAACCTCAATCTCAGCAGTTATCTTGACCTCTGTTCCTGGTTTATCAATAATTTCTTGATTGACCTTAACTTTTCCTGCCCTAATTAAACGCTGTGCTAATGCACGAGAATTGCAGAATTTAAGACTCACTAAGAGTTTATCTAAACGCTGTTTTGCCAATATTTATTCAAAGTCAATAATTCATCTTCAGTTTACCTTACAAAGCAACAAAACTTCGATGCCAAGCATTACAGTTGGGTCGGTTATTTGGTCTAAATAATAAAACCAGGATCTGCATTCTATTCTCACAATGCAAACCCTGGAAATGTTCGAGAAGTATCTATTACTATGTTAAATATCTATGGGACTCTAAACATCAGTCATTTCACGTAACTAATGATTGAAACAAACTAGAAAACTCGGCAATATGACTTAGACTGAATACTGTTAAATTTTTTTGGGTGTATTTAGTGGTATAGAAATTCAACTTCAATGGTGCAATCTATTAATAACTAAAATTGAGAAATTAGATTGTAAATAATAACACCATAGATAATATACAATGCCTCAAAGCTTTAGCATATAAAAGTTGTGTCAAGAAAATGTATCGTATTTATAAACCTGATGGGAATCGAACCTTAATACTTGCTACTGTCTCTCCAGCAAAGGTGGATAAAGGAAGTAATTAGTAGTTAGTACATGCGGCGCTTGTCCTCGAATGGGGAAACCGAATCGCCTTTGTTAGTCGTTAGTCGTTTAAATATAGTCTTGAACTATACCTGAACGGAGACACTGCATGTGACAGTAGAGTCTTATACTCAATTTGTTTTTAGTACTTAATTTAAACTAAAAATTAAAGACTAATGACTAAAAACTTTGATAATTATCGTTGAGGGTGAAAGTTAGATCAGAATTGATCAAAAATAGATTTATGGTATCTCCGTGAAAAATAACCAAAAAAAGCTCACTTGATACCTCTAAAATTATTCAATAACAAAAAAAACTAAAAGCAAAATTATTCTATGTTTGATGCTCTAGCGGATAAGTTGGATGATGCGTGGAAAAAACTGCGTGGTCAGAATAAAATATCCAAAGCCAATATTCAAGATACCCTCAAGGAAGTACGACGAGCTCTTTTGTCGGCAGATGTAAATCTTCAGGTCGTGAAAGCCTTTATTGCCGATGTCGAAGAAAAAGCACTAGGAGAAGGCGTTATCTCAGGAGTCAATCCTGGACAACAATTCATCAAAATTGTTTACGATGAATTAGTCAAGGTAATGGGGGAAAGCAATGTCCCTTTAGCGCAAGCAGAGCAATCTCCCACTGTGATTTTAATGGCTGGGTTACAGGGAACAGGTAAAACTACTGCTACTGCTAAATTAGCCCTGTATTTACGTAAACAAGAGCGTTCTTGCCTGATGGTGGGAACTGATGTCTATCGTCCTGCGGCGATCGATCAGTTGCTGACTCTAGGGAACCAAATTGATGTTCCTGTGTTTGAGATGGGAACAGATGCTGACCCCGTAGAAATTGCTCGTCAAGGAATTGCTAAAGCCAAAGAGCTTGGTGTTGACACAGTAATCGTCGATACTGCTGGGCGACTTCAAATAGATGATGACATGATGGGAGAGCTATCCCACATTAAGAAGACCATCAAACCTGATGATATTCTGCTAGTGGTTGATGCCATGACAGGTCAGGAGGCAGCTAACCTAACCTATGCCTTTCATGAACAAATTGGCATCACAGGAGCAATTCTAACCAAACTAGACGGTGATAGTCGTGGTGGTGCGGCGTTATCGGTAAGACAAGTATCAGGACAACCAATTAAGTTCGTTGGGGTAGGAGAGAAAGTTGAAGCCCTAGAACCTTTTTATCCTGACCGCTTGGCATCCCGTATCCTTAATATGGGTGATGTCTTAACTCTTGTCGAAAAAGCTCAAGAAGAAATTGATTTGGCTGACGTCGAAAAGATGCAGTCCAAAATCATGGAGGCTAAGTTCGATTTCAACGACTTCATTAAGCAAATGCGCCTCCTCAAAAATATGGGTTCTTTGGGAGGAGTTCTCAAGCTAATTCCTGGGATGGGAAAAATTAGTGGTTCAGATTTAGCTAAGGGAGAAACCCAGCTCAAGCGTACTGAGTCCATGATTAACTCCATGACTAAGAACGAAAAAACTAATCCCGAATTATTAGCTCAGTCCCCAAGTCGTCGTCGTCGGGTAGCCAAAGGTTCTGGTTTTGAGGAAAAGGACGTAACTAAACTGGTCAAAGACTTTACTAAAATGCGTTCAATGATGCAGAATATGGGTCGCGGAATGCCTGGTATGGGAATGCCCGGCATGGGAATGGGAATGCCTGGTATGGGCGGTGGAATGCCTGGCATGGGAATGCCTGGTATGGATGGCTATCCCGGACAAGGCCGAAGGAAAAAGAAAAAGAAAAAGAAAAAAGGCTTCGGCTCATTGTAAACTAGTAGGTTGTCAAAGTTAACAGTAGAGAAAAATAGATAGCATAGACTACAATCGTAAAGGATAAATTTTGAATAACTTATGATTAAATTACGTTTGAAACGCTTCGGCAAAAAAAGAGAGGTTAGTTACCGTATTGTAGCTATAGAAAGCAAAACCCGTAGAGACGGACGTCCCATCGAAGAATTGGGTTTTTATAACCCCAGAACAGATGAGACTAGACTTAATGTTCCTGCCATTGTCAAAAGATTAGAACAAGGAGCACAGCCTAGCCAAACCGTCAGAAATATCCTCACTAAAGCTCAAGTTTTCGATCAAGTTCATGCCAAATAAGACCGAATTGTCTGGCGATCAGTTGGCGACTAGTCCAGATTATGAAAAACTAGTACGGTTTCTGATCGAACCATTTTTAGATGATCCCAAGTCCCTCTGTGTTAATTCTGAAGTAAATCAGCAGAAAAAAAAGATTTGGCTGAGAGTTGCTTTTGACAAAAGCGATCGCGGTAAGGTTTTTGGTCGTGGTGGTCGTAATATTCAAGCCATAAGAACTGCGATTAAGACCGCAGCAACAGCTCACAATGAGTCGGTCTTTTTAGATATTTATAGCGATGAACCTGCTAAATCCGATGATTTTGGTCGTGGTGGTAGATCGACTGGAAATTCTGGTAGGAGAAAAAGCCCAGCAAAACCTGCTCCCAAAATTGCGAAGAAATAAGTTAGAGCTAATAATTGCTCATTGTTTATTGTCCATTGTCCATTTATTAAGCCGTCGATTACTAATTTGAATTGCTAATTCAATTGCTGCTTTCATGCTGCTGGCATTAGCTATCCCCAGCCCAGCAATATCAAAAGCTGTACCGTGATCCGGTGAAGTACGAATAAAAGGCAGTCCAATAGTGGTATTGATAGCTTGCTCAAATGCCATTAGTTTAACTGGGATTAATCCCTGATCGTGGTACAAAGCTAGATAAGCGTCGGCAGTGTTGAGATCATCCTCAAAATTGCCGTACCAAGCTTGTCCTGGTTTTACCCACATTGTGTCAGGGGGAATCAGTCCCATTAATTTTGTTTGAGGATAATCAGTCTGAGCTTGTTTAAGCCAGTTTAAGAGCCAATCTTGCTCTTCTCTTCCTAGTTGTCCTGATTCCCCACTATGGGGATTTAATCCAGCGATCGCAATTTGAGGGTGATGAAGACCAAAATCTTGTTTAAGGCATTCAATTAATAAATTTAGTTTCCAAGTCATTAGCTCAGGTGTCAAAACCTGAGGAACATCCGCCAGAGGAATATGGGTAGTTGCCAACAAACTCCGCAGTTCCCAACCGGTATAGGGAGATTTGCCCACAAACATCATGCCAAATTTGTCTACTCCTGCTCTTTGGGCCAGGACTTCCGTTTGACCAGGATATTCATGTCCTGCGGCTTTCCAAAGAGATTTAGCAATGGGAGCGGTGACAATTCCCTGAAATTTACCCTCAAGAGTTAAGGCGATCGCTTTTTCTAGACAGGCAAAGCTAAATCCGCCACTAACAGCATCACCGTATCCTAAATTAACCGTTCCATTGCAGGGAAGATCTAAAACAGATAGAGTCTGGGGATCTACTAAATCCGTTTCGGTTAGCTGGCTCTTTTGTAACAGAAGTTCGTATGTAGTTTGTAATAACTGACGATTACCAATTACCATCAGCGAACACTTTTTTTTCAGGGAATCATCTGCCAGAGCCTTGAGAATAATTTCGGAACCAATCCCAGCGGGATCTCCCATCGTGACAGCTAAGGAAGGAATTGTAGACATTTACACTTTAAAGTAATTGATTATAGGAGATATGACTTAATGATTTACAATACTTTTTATTGATTGTGGCTGAAAATTAGAAATTAAAACTAATATCATCCTCTTAGTAAAGATCTAACAAAAAATAGGAGAAATAAAAATGAGCGCGGAAAGTATGTTGTTCAACGGAGCAATTTTATCTACTGTTTTAATTTTGGTTGGACTTAGTTTGGGCTTTCTAATCCTCAAAATCCAAGGTGGAGAACCAGAATAAGTTGAACTCTACCATTCTCCAGTTAATTATCAATAGACAATAAAGTAAAATTTTTACGATATTATCTCATTATGGCGATCGCTGCTCATTATGGCGATCGCTTTTTCGTCTTCAGAAGATAAAAATTCTGACTTGATAGTTGAATTTCCTAACCACCTAAAAAAAACTAAGACATTCTCCCCCGATCTTAATGAGTTAATGATAATTTGTACCAGAACTCTAGTATGTTGATTATAGAGGAGCAAAATTACCGCATTATTCGTGATACAAATGTCATCTGTTATTCCTTCAATTGAATTTTTTCAAGGTGTTGCTGAAGAATTAAGCGGAGTCAGTTTACGACGCAACAAAAAGACGGGCATTCGCAATGTTCTGATGATCTTTGAATCTTTGCACGCTCTAGAGAAATTTAACAGCTTTACTAGGGGATCAGCCGAAAAATTAAGTTTAATTGATTCAGAAGGAGAAATTTTAGTTACACCCAATTCTCTAAAAATGATTTTTGGGGGAGACGAAGGAGATGAACTCAAAAGAGTAGAATGCACCTTTGAGATTGAAGCAGATAGTCACTGGGAAAGATTCACTCGTTTTATGGATCGCTATGCAGAGGCAAACGGAATGGAATTCGGCAGAAGATAATGATGACATACTCTAGACAATATTAAATCTAGACAATATTAAATACAGAAATATTAACTAAAGAGATATATTATTATTCAACATGAAGATTGCAATTACAGGAGCAACAGGATTAGTCGGTAGTCGTTTGGTAGAAAAATTAAACCAAGAAGGACACCAAATATTAGTTTTTACGCGCAACCCCAATAAAGCCCAAAAAGTATTCCCTGCCTCAGCTTTTTCTAACTTAGAAATAGTTCAATATACACCTAAAGAGTCTGGAGAATGGCAGAAAAGCGTTTCTGGTTGCGATGCGGTAGTCAATCTAGCTGGCGAACCTATTGCCGAACGTTGGAATGACCAACAAAAACAAGCAATTATGGAAAGTCGCCAAATTGGAACTAGAAAACTAGTAGAAGCGATCGCGATGGCAGAGCAAAAGCCTCAGGTCTTAGTTAGTGGCTCGGCGGTCGGCTACTATGGCACGAGTGAAACTACTACTTTTGAAGAGAATAGTCCTTCAGGTAATGATTTTCTGGCTCAAGTCTGCCAAAATTGGGAAGCAGAAGCTCAGAAAGTTACAGAGTCAGGAGTGCGTTTAGTTATCGTCCGCATTGGTATTGTCTTAGCTAATGGTGGCGCATTGGGTAAAATGATTGGTCCGTTCAAAATGTTTGCTGGAGGTCCTATCGGCAGTGGTAAACAATGGTTTTCTTGGATTCACCGCGATGATTTAGTGAATTTAATCTATCAGGCTATAGAGCGTTCAGATATGTCTGGGGCATATAATGCTACTTCACCTAATCCTGTACGCATGGGTCAGCTATGTCAGACTCTGGGAGAAGTGATGAATCGTCCTTCTTGGCTGCCCGTTCCTGATTTCGTCTTAGAAATATTATTAGGAGACGGTGCAGTAGTTGTGTTGGAAGGACAACAGGTATTACCGCAAAAAACTCAAGCTACTGGCTTTAATTACCAGTATGCTGAACTTAAACCAGCATTATCCGAGATTGTTACTTAGAAAATAGTATCTAAAGCATAAGGTTTTCACTCCCTTATGAACTAGGAATAAAAGCTCTTATCTTGGCGCGAGTTAAAGCAGTATAAAGCATCTTCTGTAAGTCAGGACAGTTTTGCATATCTTCCGTATCCAAAAAAACATAATCAATACTCGAACCTTGAGCTTTATGTACGGTTAAACCATAAGCGTAGGTTACATCATCAAACATTCTCGATAAGTCAAAATACCGATTCCACTGCTTTTTGTCCACATAATATTTAGCTTGTTCATTTTTGAGTTGTTCGCTTTCTTCAGTCAAAATAGATAAATCAACTTCAAACCCACTATCAGTATTGACTGGTACTGACCAATATTGATATGCTTCGCGATCAAAAACAAGTTGTTTAATTGATGCTGTATCAATAACCGAGCATTCTTCCGAATTACTGATCAAAACTCCCCACTTATTCTTCCCTTTTTTACCAGGACGAGGACGAAACAGAGGTTTTTTAGCTATCAATCTATCTCCTGGTACATACAACGGAACATCTTTTCCCCACAAACGCGATCGCACAAATTTATTAGCCGCTAAAGCTGTCTTATTTCTCCATACCAACAATCTGACATGATCGGGATTGGATTTATAATTATCAGACTCAAAGTATTGAGTTACAGTTTCTAACCATTGCTTTCTCGGCTGACAAATAATAGTTTGGTCATCACTACTCTTGAAGGGATAAATCCGACGATTATATTGCTTATTACTGCGAATCTTCTCGGCAACAACAGCTATTTCACCTTCATAGCGTACAATTTCATCTAATGTTGCCATGCTGTCAATATATTCTGAAACAGCGACTATCGGCTTCTTTTCTTTAACTGGTGGTAGTTGCGCTTCATCTCCGACAAATACTACTTTAGTATCAATGGTTAAAGAAACTGCTTCAACTATTTCCTCAAAATTCCCTTGAGATATCATCGAAAATTCATCAATGATAACTACTTCGTAATCGTCAAATTTGGCTTCTCTAGTTGAAGTGAATTCTTCTAAACCTGTCTCTTGGTTAATCTCTGGCTGTTGACCCAGTAATTGCGCGATGGTTTTAACATCGATACTGATTCCTGTAGATAGGGCAACCTGTTGTAAGTTCTTTGCTGCTTTATTGGTTGGTGCTGCGGCTACAAACTGGAAATTTTCATCACTCAACCATTCCATTAAGTGACAAATTAAAAAGCTTTTTCCTGTGCCAGCATATCCACTTAGTCGAAATAACCTCTGATCGCTTTGAATAAATAATTTTAATTTAACTAGAGCCTGTTGTTGAGTAGTCGTTAACTTTTGTATAGCTACATTTTGAGGGTAAGATTTTGCCATCGCTTACTCAGCTAGATTCTCTTGCTAGAGATTTGCTTGATTTCCAGAACATTATTAACCCTGCCAAATCGACTTGACAATCATCATGGCAAACATTCGTTTTACGATCCTTTAGCAATTAATATTTTCTTGCGTTTCGCGAATAGAAAGTAACGCTAATGCTCCCAGTTCTAAAAGTAGTGCAGCAATGGCAGTTGATGTGAGTTTGAGTAACCAACCGTCTGCTGTACCAAATAACCCTGCTACTCCACTCAAATAGGCAGAAACAATATCTGTAAAATCAATGGCGATACAACCAACTAAAAGCATTTTCACAGTAGTTTTATCTGCCAATGCAACAAGTAGAGAAATTACAATATCTCGGATAGCCCAAGCACGAATAGCATAAGGCATTTGAGGATTAGAGGATAAAGAAATTCCTATTTCTTCCATAAACCAATTTGGAGCAGCATAGCCAAAAGCACTCAGACCAAAACGAATTAGACACATTAGTCCTATTAAAATAGCAATGTACCAAATTTGCCCTCTCATTTATACTCCTCAAGCAAGTATTCTATATCAACTTAGCTAAACATTAAATCTTATAGTTATTGAAGTAAAGTAGTTACTTTTTTGTAATCTGATAACCTATAAGAAACTCTTAGAAAGTATGACAGAGCTTGAATATAGTCCTCTCGAAAAACTGCTCAACCAAATTTCAGGGCGATGGACAATGTATATTTTGTGGATCTTGGACACGAAGGGAACATTACGTTTTGGAGAACTAAAACGTAATGTTGAGGGAATTTCAACTAAAGTTTTGACAGAAAGATTACGAATGTTGGAGAAGATCGGTATTATTCACCGTGACTATGAACCTACAATTCCGCCAAAAGTTACTTACAAATTGACCGAACGTGGTCGGGAGCTGTCTGAGCCGCTTTATCACCTCTGCGATCTTGCTTCTCGCTGGTATAGTGACGAAACAGTTGTATGAACTATTTGAGCTTTCTACAATGGTTAATGGTTCTATATACCAATAAGCTCATTGATAAGAAATTCCTGCTTGCTTAAAACGTTTGAGTACTTCTCCCAGGCGATCGCAATCGGCAATTAAACTAATTCTGACGTAGCCTTCTCCCGCCTCACCAAAGGCATTTCCAGGAGTAATTACCACCCCTGTTTGCCGCAAAACATCCAGTGCAAACTCTGTTGAACCTTGTCCCACAGGAGTTTCCACCCAGAGATACATAGTTGCTTTGGAAGGAGGTATTTGCCAGCCCAATTCTCCTAAGCCTTTAATCAAAAAATCTCTTCTAGAACTGTAGCGGTGTTGAACTTCTTTGATATATTTATCTGGCAATTGTAAAGCGGTTTCTGCTGCTTTTTGGATGACTGAAAAAATACCATAATCCAAGTTAGTTTTTAGAGTCCGTAAACCTTGAATAATATCGGAATTACCAACAACAAAGCCTATGCGCCAACCAGCCATGTTATAGGTTTTAGAAAGAGTATGAAACTCAACGCCGATTTCTTTTGCCCCAGGAATTTCTAACAATGATGTTGGCTGATAACCATCAAAAGCTAGTTCCGCATAACAAAGATCGTGAACTAATAATATTTGGTAGTGACGGGCAAATTTAACTACTTCCTCAAAAAATTCTCTTGGTGCAGTGGCTGTAGTCGGGTTATTAGGATAATTGAAATAAAGAATTTTGGCCTTTTGAGCTACATCTTCAGGAATAGTACTCAGATCGATTAACCAATTTTGCTCAGCTGAGAGATTTATCTGATGAATTTTTGCTCCTGCAATTAATGGTCCCCGAAAATGAGCTGGATAGGAAGGGCTGGGAACCAGAATAATATCTCCTGAATTGACATACGCCATCGCCAAATGACCTAAACCCTCTTTAGAACCAATTAGGGGCAGGGCTTCGCTATCTGGATTTAATTCAACTCCATAACAGCGTTGATACCAATTGGTAATTGCTTGTCGAAAACTAGCTGTACCTTCAAAAGGTGGATAGCCATGATTGAGTGGATCTTGTAAAGCAGCGATCGCCGCATCTATTACTGGCTTGGGTGCAGCACCATCAGGATTACCCATGCCTAAATCGATTAAGTCTAGTCCCTGTTCTCTGGCACGGGCTTTTAATTCGTCTAAACGAGCAAATACGTAGGGGGGTAAGGCACTTAAACGCTCGGCGCGGCTAATCCAATCTAAACTCATATTTACAGCTAACAGTTAACATAGCTTTTTATTCTCTCATTTCACTTAGCAATTGTGTCAATGATTACTCGTTTTTTGATTTGGGGATTGGGGATTAGAGATTTAACTCAACTATTTTTTCTAGTCGTTGTAAAGTGCGATCATTTTCTTCGGGAGTGCCAATGGTAATGCGTAATCCACTTCCTGTATGACGAATTAAGGTACCGCCTGCTTTGAGGTTTTTGGTTATATCTGCTAAAACATGCTCACGATTATCGGCAGTGGTATTTCTGGGACGCAGATACAAAAAGTTAGCTTGACTTTGCCATACTCGAAGCTGATTGTTTTCGGTCAAAATCGACCATACTCGTTCTCTTTCCTTGATGGTTTTCGCCACTAACGGTAACAGTAATTGGCGTTGTTGCAAAGCTATTTTGGCTGCTGCCTGAGAAAAACTAGGCAGATTATAGGGCAGACGGACTTTTTCTAGTACAGTGATTAAATCAGGATTAGCGATCGCATATCCCACACGATGAGCAGCTAACCGAAAGGCTTTAGAAAAAGTACGCAAAACAATCCAGTTATTTCGTTGGGCTAATTCAGCTACTACAGAAGTCTGACTAAATTCAAAATAGGCTTCGTCGATGACTACAAGAATATTTTCTGGCAAAGATCTTAGCCAATCTAGTTCTTCTGCTTTTAAGGTATTACCTGTAGGAGAATTGGGATGCACGACAAACACAACCCGAATTGGAGGATTATTGGTGTTATCAATAGCTTCCTGAGCAGCTTTGAGGTTTAAAGAAAAATCTGCTTCTTTTCTATCTATAGTGACAACAGGAATTCCTAAAGTTGTGGCTAAAATGCCATACATGGAAAAGGTGGGAACTGCTACTAAGATAGAGCCTTCACCACCCAAGCACGTCGCAATTAGCAGTGAGCGAATTAGTTCATCCGAACCATTGCCCACAGAAATATGATCGGTAGTTAAGTTGTCAGCTAAGCAAGCTGACTCCTGAATATATTCAGCGATCGCTTGTTTTAATTCGTAATGACTACCATTGGGATAACGATTCGCTTCTATTTCCTGTTGATACGTCCAAGTCAGCTTAGATTTGATTTCCACTGGCAAATCAAGGGGACTTTCATTGGTATCAAGGCGATCAACAATTACCTCACTTTCTCCCCCTGGGTGAGGCTTATAAGCAGCTAACTGGGCTAGATCGGAACGGATAAAAGAATTGTGATCGCTCATATCATTTGGGAGAGTCTGTGGCAAAGTAAATTATAAAATATCTTGTCAAAATTCAGTTATCCAGATTGCAATTAACCCAATTCTTACGTTAAAAACACTTTCCCAATTAGTTTATTTGTTTTTTTCTAGTAGTTTACCGACATTTTTTTCTCTTTATTACGAAATAGCTTCTGATAATAGTTCTCCTTAAACAAAGTATGCTTATGAAATTTGATCAACAGGTCTTTAGTCTCCTCATAAGACAAATTTTGAACTTTAGTGACAAATACTTCATGAAGAAATTCTTGTTCTAAAGACAACTGATTGGACTCTAAGTTCATTTTTAAACTCCTGATGGTGTGCGAAGTAACTGTGTGAGTAAGGCAAAAAAAACGGAAAACTAAACTGAAGAGTATTTAAGTAAGTAGAGTATTTAAGTAAGTGCAGATAAAAATAGTAATTGTCTAAAAATCATAGTAAATAGATACTGCTAAAGAGTGGCATATTATGGTAAGCTTTAACCTTTTACTTAAGTGCCTATTAAACCATGATTCCAGAAAACATTGAAGCTAACATTTTGATGTTCACTGCTTAATTCTCAATTTCATGACATTAATGTCCTGTGTATTATTGCAGTAAACTTAAAGATTGCACTCAGATTGACCGCATTTTTATCAGCTCAATATAGTTGATATTAGTAAAAAAATAAGAGAGAGAAATCAAATTTAATCCCCCAAAAAACTATTGTCAGTATTAGGTTTCATCTTGTTTGGTAATTGAATGTGTTTGAGGTGCTGTAAGCAAGATACAATACTGAGTCGGGATAGCTATTTAAATTAATTTAAAATCGACTTATGGAAACTTTAGATCAACAAAATGACAAAGCAATTGTTAAGGATTATTTCAATCAGACGGGATTTGATCGCTGGCGTAGAATCTACGGTGAAACAGAAGATGTTAATAAGGTACAAAAGAAAATCCGTATAGGACACCAGAAAACTATCGATACTGTAGTTGACTGGTTACAAGATGATGGCAACTTAGAAAATATCTCAATTTGTGATGCGGGATGTGGTGTAGGTAGTCTCAGTATTCCTTTGGCTCAAGCAGGTGCGACTGTTTTTGCTAGTGATATTTCCGAAAAAATGGTTGGAGAAGCTCAAGAAAAGGCAAAGTCAATATTAAAAGATACTAGTAAAGTTTCTTTTGCCGTCTCAGATTTAGAAGCTTTAACTGGGAAATACGACACAGTAATCTGTTTGGATGTTTTAATTCACTATCCGACAGAAGATGCAGCCAAGATGATTTCTCATTTGGCATCTTTAGCAGAATCTCGTTTGATTATTAGCTTTGCTCCTAAAACTTGTTTATTGTTTGTTTTAAAAAAAATTGGCGAATTTTTTCCTGGTCCATCTAAAACCACCAGGGCTTACCAACACAAAGAATCAGAAATTGTTGCCATTTTGGAAGATAATGGTTTTTCTATTAAGCGGACAGGAATGACCAGCGTTAGTTTTTATTATTCCCGGATTTTAGAAGCAGTTAGAAATTAATTTACTCCAAACTCCGAATTAACCTATAACCTATAACCTATAACCCCGTTGCATAGCTTCTCGCGGAGCGAGTACTCCGAACTCCGAACTCCGAACTCCGAACTCCGAACTCCGAACTCCAAACTCCGAACTCCGAATTCATTTGCTATGGGCAAATTCATTGAGACAGAAATTTTAGGAAATAAGGGAGAAGAGGGGGAAAAGTTAGTTTGGGATAGTGTTAAAAGAGCTTTTGAATTGTGTAATTGTCTAGGCTATTGGCGTTACCCTGTTTTTTCTCCAATAGGAAAATCTCGTAAAGAGCCAGATATCTTAATTGCTGACCAAAGCTTAGGTTTAACTGTGATTGAAGTTAAATCGATTAGGATTGAGCAGCTAATTAATATTCAAGGTCATCGCTGGGAATATCAGAATTTTTATACTTTATATGGCAATCCCTATCAACAGGCGGAAAATCAATTATTTGCCTTACTAGAGTATTGCGATCGCGAACCGTTATTAAAACACAAAGTTAGTGCTAGAGCGATCGTTGCCCTTCCATACATTACTCAAGCTCAATGGCAAGCTAAAGGTTTTGATAAGTTACCCAATTGTCCTCCAATACTGTTCCAAGATCATCTCGCTTCATCAAGACTAATTAGGGAATTCATTACTCAGACGCCGCCAGTTATTGCGGGAGAAGTAATAACCCCAACTCAATGGGAACTATTACTGGCTGTATTAGGTGGAACACCTTTATATACTCAACCCATCCAACGTATTTCTTGTTCTCCTCAAAGCCGTCGCCATATAATTCAACAAGTGCGATCGCGCTTAAATCAGTTAGATTTACAGCAAGAAAAAATTGCCAAACAAATTCCCACAGGAATGCAAAGAATCAGAGGAATTGCTGGTTCAGGTAAAACGGTTTTACTCTGTCAGAAAGCAGCTTTAATGTCTGTTAAATATCCAGAATGGCAGATTGCCTTGGTATTTTTCTCTCGCAGTTTATATGACCCTATTACTCGGCAAGTAGAGAAGTGGATTGGGCATTTTACCCAAGATCGAGAAAGCTATGATCCTCAAAAATCTAACTTGAAAATTCTCCACGCATGGGGAAGTAAGCAACAGCCAGGTTTTTACAGTACGATTTGCCAATCTACAGGTACTCTACCTCTTGCTGTTCCCTTTACGATTAGCAACAAACCTAATGAAGCTTTAGCAGAAGCCTGTTGTAAGCTATTAGAAACTAAAGCTATTCCCCAGATCTTTGATGCAGTTTTAATTGATGAAGGACAGGACTTAATTGCTAGCGATTGGAAATATCAAGATAAGCAAGCGTTTTATTGGTTAGTTTATCAATCTTTACGACCAGTCAGTTCAATTCATCCTCAACATAGACGGCTGATTTGGGCTTACGATGAACTACAGAGTTTAGATAGTTTGAAGATTCCCGAACCTGGTGAACTATTTGGCGAAGAATTTGCACATCTTGTTACTGGAAAATATGATCGGCAAATCAATAAAACCGAAATCATATCTCGTTGTTACCGCACACCCCATCAAATAATAATTGTTGCTCATGCGATCGCCATGGGTTTATTGAGAAGGCGAGGTATTCTCACGGGTTCCATTCATGCTGCAGAATGGCAAGCACTAGGATATAAAATAATTGGCAATTGGCAACCAGGATCTCAAATTACGCTAAAAAGAGAACAGCATAATTCACCTAATATTGTTAGTGAATTGTGGTCAGAAGATATGATTAGTTTTGACTGCTTTACTTCCCGTCAACAAGAATTAACTGTCTTAGCTGATAAAATCAAACAGAATTTAGCTCACGATCATTTACAGCCAGATCGAGAACTGTTAATTATTGTTTTAGGCTCATCTTTTGCTGCCAAAACTCTAGTTAAACAAACTGCAACCTTTTTAATCAATCAGGGAATTAATATCTATCTCCCTACTCAAAGTACTTACAATTGTTTAGAAACCTCTTCCGAACAACGTAATCCTAATCAGTTTTGGTATCCAGGGGCAATTACTATCTCTACGATTCATCGTGCCAAAGGACAGGAAGCCGACATGGTTTATCTGATTGGCTTAGATCAGATTGCTCAAGATGAGAATAATATATATCTGCGTAATCAATTATTCGTAGCACTCACCCGTACTAGAGCTTGGGTAAATATTAGTGGGATTGGCGACTATTCACTCTATCAAGAATTATCTAGGTTAATTGAGTGTAAAAATCAAATACAATTTACCGTCAAAGGACCTCCTCAAAGAGAATTAAGAATTAGCGATCGCGCCAGTCTACTACAAGGATATGCGCTAGGGAGAACTAATTTCCGTTATGCGAACTTACAAGGTGCTGATTTATCCGATTTAAATTTAAGTAATATTAATTTAATCGAAGCAGATTTATCAAATGCCAATTTACAGAGAACTAACCTAACCAATGCCAAGTTAATTGCGGCTAATTTAAACCAAGCTAATTTAGCTAATGCTAATCTCACCAATGCCAAACTAATTGGAGCTAATCTAACGAACGCTAATCTAGACAATACCAACTTAACCAATACTAACCTGACTAATACTCTCTTAGAGAAGATCTGAAAAGTATTGAATAATTTAACTTTTAGATAACTAATAACTGATAACTGATAGCTAAAAACTGGGAACTATATTTCTAGTTCATAGTTTCTAAAAAAATCATCATGGGGAAGCTGCAAAACATTACCTTAGCAACTGCTATCTCAATTTTAGGTTTAAGTACAATCAACCAAACTAATGCTGATGCTTCAGTTGTTAATCCCAATTCCAAGCTTTTGTCTTGGAAACAAAGTCAAATAATCGCAGCAGAATCCTCCCCAGTCAATCAATTGGAGTTAGCCCAGAAACCCGATACAGCTTCAACTGACGAAAAATCTTCTAAAAATGGAGATGAAATGCTTGATGCTTTACAAAAGAGACAGGAGAAAATTGAGAATCTAAAAGAACTTAAACAGATACAAGACAAAATCAATGCAGATAACTTAAATAGTAAGAAGCTTGATGCCTTGCAAAAGCTAAATCTGAATATTGAAAATCTAGAAGAACTTCAAGAGCTACAGAAAATAGTTAACAATGACAGCTTAGATGGTTATGAAATGCTCGATGCCTTAAAAGAAAAGCAGATAAATATTGAAAGTATCGAAGAGCTAAAAAAGATAAAAAGAATAGTTAACAATGGAAATCCAAATACTTCAGAATCTGTAAAATTATCAAAGCCTTTTGCCTTTAAATTGCTCACAGTTGGTTTGCCAGCTACTATTTTAGTGATACTTGTAGCCACACCTTTTACCAAAGGATTGATCAGTGTAGTTACCAGTAATTTTCAAGAAAGATTTGCAAAACCACCAATTCCTGAAAGATCTCTTTATCTACACAATGATGCATTCAATGAACTCTCAAATATTGGTAGAAAAGCTCAAAAAATTAATGATGATAAATTTACTAGTGAAGAATTTAAACTTCTAATACAAATAAAGGTTGATATAGCCAAAGGAATTGAAGGTTATAAAGAACTTAATTACAGAGTCGAATTGCTAAGAGCAGCACTCATTGCTCAAAAAAGTTTTCTCAAGTTAGAAGCTACTGAATTACGTTACCGTAGCCGTAAACAACAGGAGTTTTACCAATATATTTCTGATAATTTAGAAGATAACATTGACAAAGAAGCTTTTGTCAAAAAAATCAAAAAGAAACAAACAGAAATTTTACCTTTAATTAATACTGAAGAAGGTAGAGAGGCAATTAATTCTTATGCTCAAGAAATGAATATCATTAGTAAGCATGAATTAGGCTTAAAATTATTAGCATTATTTAAACAGTATGATTTAACGGATTTCTCAATTATCAAAGAAATTTCTGATGTAATAGAAAGTTTACAAGGACACGATTTATTAACTCCCAAACGTTTACTTACTTCTGTCAAAGAATACTATGATCTATTTGAAAAGATTGCTCCAATTTTAAGCATCTCCAAAGAAGAGAGTTCTCCTGCTACTTATGCCAGGATTTTACAAGTTGTGGGTTTAATTCATCGACATGGAGAAGCCTATCAACAATTTAAAGAGTTAATCAGACTTCTCCATAAATGGGAAAATCCATATGAAACAGTCACTATGGTACGTGAGCAATATAGCTCGCGGGATCACAAAATTCCTCCAGAATTTACGCAAGAAATACTCGGAATAACTATTTATCAGAAATACGCTAAATATTTACCTGATCTATAATTTGAGAAGTCATACTAAATCCTGTTTCTGAAGCTGTAAACAATGCTAATGGCGGGAACATAATTCTCGGATTTCTGCAAAAGCTAATTGTAGCAGTAGCGTTTCGCGAAATGCCTCGATCTAAATTATTTCCAATCAGTCAAAACACCATAAATTCCCCAAATTGCCATCGCTCTTAAATAGTGACTTGCACGAAAAGTACCCACCGCAGTAATTGCTTCAGGAGTGCGAAACTGTAAGCCATTTTCGTATACTTGCTTGACGACAGTTTCTGCAAGTTTAAAGGCTTCATCTTTCATACCCATTTGCAGCATGAAAGCAGCTAAACCAAAGTTAATTCCTGTCCATACCTCTAAAGGGTGGGTATCATCGGGATTGACAGGACTGCCATCGGGTAAAACGCCATTAGCTGCTCCATATTTACCATTATGAAACTTGAGGAAGCAAGCATCGTATATCTTATTCAAAGTAGATTTGGCATATTGTTCCTCCACTACATCAGGTAAACCTAACAAACGAGCATAAAACTGCCCGCAAAGTTGATCTGCCATCACTGCATTTGAACCACTTTCACTATCGAGGCGATAATATTCCCCATTCCAGAGAGTGTCGTGATAGAGCGATCGCCCTTGATGCAACCAACTTTGATAAGTATTAATAGTGGTTTCTATCCCTAGAGGAAAATCTTTAGGTTGTAGATTAGGATTCATTGGTGGATTGGCAATCAGTATTTTACCAATTTTGATTGCTGCTTCTAAAGCTGCGATCCATAAACCGCCGCAGTAAGCACTGATGCCTCTTAATCTCCAGTCGTCGAAAGTTTGATCTGGTGCGCCAGAGTTTTCAGGTATACCATCGCGATCGCGGTCAAATTTTTTGAGATATGCCAAGGTCAGAACAACACTGTCCCAACATTCCCAGAGAAAATTAGTGTCTTCACCTCCAGTCAATAGATAATCTCGATATACTTGCAAAACAAAATCACTAGACAGATCTTTCCACTGGTTGCAATCTTGATAGGAAGTATAGTTAGTCTCTACCCAAGGGTGTTCATTTGGTGCGCCAAGATCGTGGGGAGTTGCACCACCCTCTTTTCTGATTGCCTTGGAACCATCATAACCGACAATTCGAGGTGTATTATCATGATTGGGAATGGCTCTAGCAAAAGCTTCTAGCACAGATTTATCTAGCCTAGGCCACAGCATCATTAAGCCAAAGGAACCGTATAAACGTACGTCTAGACTTTCATACCAGCGATAGTCCATACATTCCAAGACCCCAAACTGCCCTACAGGGTCATCTTCTGAGGCTGCTGTCCAGAGAGTCCCTCCATCAGCGAGTAAGTATAACTCATTAAACAACGCCATTTTGAACCAGTCTGGGAGATCATCTCTTTGCAGAATTGGTTGCTGCCAAGCTAAGATTTTTTCACGCCACCAGTCACCGTGCTTGAGAGAAGTTCGCACAATACTCCAGGCATTGTTACCATTGCGACCAAAAAAGTCCGTATAGCGACGATAGTAGTTAATTCCCTGTTTAAATTCTGTAACTGGCAAATCCCAAGCTAATGTAAAGGGAATTTGCTTAGTTTTACCTGGTTTAATTGTCAAGCGAATCGCGATCGCACAAGCTATTTGTTCCCCAGGAGCAGCAGGGGTTTCATCCTGTCGATCAGGTAAAGAGCCATCCCCTGAAAAATAATCCCAGACTTCGGAACCATCTCCTTCTGGATTCCAGCGACCAAGGTAAAAAACTTCTACGCTGGGATTATAAACGGTCGCGATCGCAATTTGTCCTTCCCCTTCCTGTACTTCTTCATGGGGTTGCACTCGATTTAATAAGCAACCTACACGATAGTTATCTTGTATCCACTGATTATAGTTGCCAGTACTATCCCGCCACTTGGGTTGATATTCGTATTCAGGACTGCCATCATCCCGCACTTTAACCGTGGGCGATTTGATCGCATTGGTAAACCAACCTACGGTATTTTGCCAGGTCAGCATAATACTTAAAGTTATCGGCTTATCAGTAGGGTTATGTATCGTCCAGTCAAAGTTGACAACGGGATAGCTAGCTTCTTGATAGTTTTCTGCCCAAATTGGTGATAACTGCTCACAGATTATATTTGCCGCAAACACATCCTCATATTGATACCAACTACGAGGATACAACGCACTGTAAGTACCTTTGGCTGAGGGATACCAAGACCAGCGAGATAAAGTATCATCCTCTGGAGCTTCTGTAGACAAAGCGTAAGCCTGAGCAGTTGCCCCTTCCGTTTGCTCAAAAATACTGAACTGACAAGCGGGAAGAGACTTGAAAATATGCTCTCCTCCATCTAGATGCCAGAGGTTGAAATCTCCTTTTGTCGATCTCCCAATACACCCTGCACCCATACCTCCCAATGGCATTCCGTGCCAGGGACCATCATCTAAATTACTCGCATAGCGAACAGTGTAAGGGTGTTCCCATCTTTTTCCCAGGGAACGCTGCCAGGAACAATTCGGAATCTGAGGACTATTGGGGGTCATATACTTAAATTACTAAATTAAGCAAGATTTAGGATAACAGCAAAGTCTTTGATTATCCAGAATATATTTGAGAGATTTCAATGATAACCAATCAATGAATAATCATAACTTTTTGTTGCTAAAACAACCTTAATCTCTACTTTTTCCCGATTACTGCTTAATTTAGTGGCATCAAAAAACAGAGGTCAACGTATTGAATCAACAAAGGGATTTAAGTTTATTTCATCCTCTGGTTCAATCAACATAAAATACTCATGTCACACTCAAAATATAACCATACATCTTCTGATTCTGACGAATCTCTAAATCGAATGAAATTAAGCTTAGGGAGCTGTCAGGGCTACAATTGGGATGCAATAATGCTGCAAGAAGCTCTAGCTACTACAACTCAACCAAGAGAAAAACAAAAATCTCACTCTGATAAAATTATCGGCTTAGGAACAGCCTTAAGTTGGATTTTATTAGGACTTGTTTTACTCGTAGGGTTTAGTACACAAGCCGATATAGTAGATACCTCCACTGATACTCATCATGCCGCTCAGCGCCAAGATCGACTCTAATAACATCGATTTTCCGTTGACCATACTTGTTGCAGCGATTTCTCCCGGACTTATTGCGAAGGTTCGATCTTTTCTATGTTGCACTATTTTACATATATTTAGACTCTACCCCTTTGGGAGTGTACTATTAGCAAAACCATATATCTTCATTTCCCAGTTAGCTCCTGATCAGTTGAGAATAATCAAAGCTCTTATTTACGAACAATTACCTCGAATAATTCACCATTTTTGTTATGTTCATCAACAGTATCAGTTGCCACTTAAACCCAGATCGTGGAAATTTTAGGTATATTTATCTATTTCGACCACAATGAGCGACCCGTTTTCACAGGCAAATATTAATAGCAATCAGATAATTGAGGACTTTATTGCTAAAAGTAAAGAAATAGGCAAGATCGAGCTACCACATTTAATTGCTCAAGAAATCTTAAGCTGGACAGAGGGAAATTCTCTGCTGACCCAACGTCTCTGTCAGTTAATTCTCGATCGCCAAGATCAGGTTCTGGAAGGACAAGAAACGAAATACGTGAAGCGTATTGTCCAATCATTAGTCAAGTACTGGGAAAATGAAAAGGAACGGGGCTATCATCAGCATCTTCAAGCAATTCAAAATAATGTTCTACAACATGAACAAGTAACAACTGTACTGTTAAGACTACATGAAATCTTATTAAAAAAAGAAGTAGTAGCTACGGATAGTTTAGAAGATAAGATTCTCACAACATCGGGATTAGTAATTCGTCAAGAAAATAAGTTAAAAATTGTCAATCGTATTTACGCAGAGATATTTAATAGTGAATGGATCAAACAGCAGCTCGATCAAATTGGTCACAAGCTAATTGTCTCGCAAGCCTCTGCTTCTAAATTTAGCGATGTCGAGCAAAAACCAAGATCTATTAAACATTTAGGTATTCTTATCTTGACTATTTTAGGTAGTTTAGGAGGGATTTTTGGTCTCTATTTAGTTTGGATTAATTTTTCTGCTGCCAAACAATGTCGTCTTATGCCCTCGGATTTAGACTTGGCTGCTAAGGTCTTGACCGCTTGCGATCGCGTCTTAAAGAAGAAACCTAACGACACTGAAGCTTTAATTAATCGCGGTAAGGTTTCTTTCGTACTTTGGGACTCTAATCGTAACCAAGAAAGATTTGATAAAGCGATCGCCGATTTTACCCAGGCTAAAGAAATAGAACCTGATAATCCTCGTGCTTTGTTTTATCTAAGCTATCTTGAAGAATTTCAAGATCTGGTAATTCGTAAACAACCTCAATGTCTACCAGCTAGCGATCGGTACCAAGAAGTTATTCAGATTTATCAGCCCTTTGACAGCATTACAGAACAAGATATACCAATCCTGTTAGAGTTAGGTCATTTTTTAGTTAATCGCGAACAAAATTATCAGGCAGCGATGGCGATCTTTGATAGCATTATCAAATTTGATGAAAATATTTATCAAGCTTGGTCTGGTAAAGCTACGGCGCAATTTCTAGGTAAAGATTATTTTAATGCTCAAGAATCATTTGAGCGAGCTTTAGAGCTTAATCCCGATTCCTACAAGATTAAATATAATCTGGGTTCTTTGTGGGCAAGACTCGATAATTATGAGAAGGCCAGCGAACTTTATTATCAAGTACTGAAAGCAGAGCCGAATTTTACTTTTGCCTTAAGGGATCTAGGTTTATCCCTTTATTTACAGAACCGCTATCAAGAGGCAGCTTTAGCATTTACTCAAATCATCTATCGTCCTAATTCCAAGTCATTTCAAGTCAGTGCCAAAGATCGCGAGTTAATTTCTGATTTCTATCACCGAGTTGAAGATTGTTTAGAAGAAGCAGTCGAAGGCCTAGAAGTTTCTTGTTCTCAAGAAGATCGCGTACCGATGAAAATAAGGTTATACCACAATGGCATTTTTCATAATGTTATTGTTCACGGACAAAGCAGCGATCCCTTCTTTGAAGTAGAACATCATACTTTTTTTCAGTGTTTCAACCAGGGCTCTGAAGGTGGAAGCGATCATCATTTATCAAAAGTTGAGGAATTGAATTAGGAAGTGAATTGATGACACCTCTTAAGAAATTTTTGCGCCGACTGTATCTAAAGAGAGCGATCGCACTTCAGCCTCAACTCCAATATTTGTCCATGCATCAGACATAGATTTAGCTACTTGCTCTCTATTATTAGGGTTAGTTAACGCTAGCAAAGTAGGACCAGCACCACTAATCACCATACCGTAAGCACCTGCATCAATTGCTGCTTGTTTAACTTGGTCGTAACCAGTAATCAGTTTTTGTCGATAGGGTTGATGTAACTTATCTGCCAAAGCAGTTTTAAGCCATTCTCCGTTATTAGTTGCTAAACCTCTCAGCAACAAGCCCATTCGAGAAATGTTAAAAATCGCATCGCTACGGCTATATTCTGTCGGCAAGACCGAGCGCGCTTCTTCTGTAGATAGTTCAAAATGGGGAATAGCCACTACAGGAATAACATCTTGATGCCAGGGTATCGAGCTTATGTGCCATTCTTCTCCGTCTCTAACAGATAGTTGACAATTACCCAGTACAGCCGGCACAACATTATCGGGATGACCTTCGATAGCGATCGCCATATCCATAACTTCTGCTTGGCTAAGAGGATTACCCGCTAGATTATTGGCTCCCAATAAACCACCTACAATTGCTGTCGCTGAGCTACCTAAGCCCCGAGAAAAAGGTACACCTAGCTTGATAATAATTTCTACATTGGGTGGAGTTTGCTTAATTTGCTGATAAAGCTGGAGAAAAGACTGATAGACCAGATTACTATCATCAGTACTTACTTTCTCCGCTTCTTTTCCTTCTACTGTAATTTTGAGTTTTGTCTTGGTATCAACTTTAGTAAATTGAAACTCATTAGTCATAGTCAAGGCTGCACCAAGACAATCAAAACCGACTCCTAAATTAGCTGTAGTGGCAGGAACACTAACCGTAACTTGATTCATGAACTATTGATTAATTACTGATTACTGAATTATTGTTGCAGTAATTCTTGCCGTAAACGATAAATAATTGTATTTGGTTCTATCTGAGATAAAATTTCATTGATTAAAGTCGAAGCTCCCATTTCTCCCCAAGTGCAGCCTTTTTCCAAATATACCTGAGCAACTCGACCAATCACATAGGTTCCATACCCGGCGATCGCCCCTTGTAAACTAGCAGTACCTAGATAAACTGTAAAAGCTCCTGTACTTTCAAACCCACTAGTTAAGATTGCGCCGCTTTTGCCCACTCCTAGCACTAAACTACTGCCAATTTCCCCTAGCAATAAACCTCCAGAACTAGCCAAAATTCGTCGTAATAAATTTCCCGCCTCATAAGTAGTAATCGGCAGTCCATATAACTTTGATAAAGAGCGAATTAAAGCTAAATCTGCTATCAAACCACCTAGTAAATCTAAGACGATAATTGGGTTGATCGCTACAGCGATCGCTTTATAACGAGCATATTTACTAATAATTTGTTGTGCTTCTTCCTGACGTAATTCAATTGTCTTGTGAGCAATATTCGCTTCGGCATCTCTAGCTTGTACCAGAGCATTTAGAGCTAGTAAAGATTTACCCTCTTTTTGCAGAATTTGCTCTAAAGCCTTTTGTAATTCTTCGATTTGGGGTTCTGGAGTTTCCCAACTAGTGTTAACTGTGCCATCTATTGATTCGACTCTCACCAATATTTGTTGAGGTTTGGCAGCTACCATCACAATTTCGTTGGGAGAGATAATATCTTCTAAACTGCCCATACTGTGGGCGGAATTGAGTTGTTGCAATTGTCGATAAATTTTTTGACGGTCTTGCTCAGGATAAAGATCTACTTTGTTAAAGACCAGAATTAAAGGCTTTTGAGTACTTCTTAATTCATACAAAGCTTCGTATTCCGTCTTGGTGATATCCCCTGCCACCACAAATAAAATCAGATCCGACTTTTGCGCAATTTCTCGTGCCATTTCAGCTCTCGCTTCTCCTGCCACCTCATCTAAACCGGGAGTATCGATCAATTCAACGTTAAGCCCTTTATCTGGTAGAGGATTCCAACGCAAAATAGTTAAAGATTGAGTGACACCGTGAAGTGGTCCTGTTGCCACTACCTGTTCTTTCAAAAGAGCATTGATCAATGATGACTTGCCACAGCTAACTAGACCAAAGGTACTAATACGAATGGCATTGCGATCTAATTTATCTAATGCAGCTTGTAGAGACTGGAGATCTTTTCTGACAGAAGTTTGTAAGCGTTCATCTGGAGGAGAACTACCATGACGACGAAAGCCAGAATACCAAGAAATTGCTTGTTGTAAGCTTGCACGAGCTTGATTAAAATGAGCATCCTGTCTCGAAGTTTTCTTGACCACAGTGATATTGAGTTCCAACAGTATCTATTTTATTAAACCGATAACTTAAATCTAATTTCAGTGGTTAATTATTTAATGATTAATAACTTAAATTCTATTTTTTTGAGGGGTTGTTTCTAAAGCTCCTTTAGGATAGGTGATGCGCTTATGGTTAAACTGCTGCCATACTTCGATGAAAACCTCGGCAACAAACGGCAGTTCATCATAACTAAGACCACTATCCATTAATTGACCATCATGCCAACGAGATTTAAAAATCTTTTGCACAGTGGACAAAGCTTGTTTCGGAGTAGCTTCTTTTAGCGATCGCAAGGCAGCTTCACAGCCATCGGCTAACATCAATATCCCTGTTTCTCTGGACTGGGGAATTGGACCAATATAGCGAAAATCTGATTCTAGTACCTTCGTACCTTCTGACTCAGCTTGCTGTTTTGCCTGATAGTAAAAGTAGGCAATCAATAAAGTTCCCTGATGTTCAGGAATGAAATCACGAATTGCTTTTGGTAAACCATACTTACGGGCCATTACCAAACCTTCGCTGACATGTTTCTTGATAATTTCGGCACTAATCCAAGGATCATCTATTTCGTCGTGTTTATTGGGTCCTCCCATTTGATTTTCGATAAATCCTAGGGGATCGTGCATCTTCCCGATATCGTGGTAAAGAGTTCCTGCCCTAATTAACTCTACATTACAATTCAATTTCCTAGCAGCAGCTTCAGCCAAAGAAGAGACAAACATCGTATGTTGAAATGTTCCTGGGGCCTCTGTCGCTAATCGCTTGAGAAGAGGTAAATTTGGGTTAGATAATTCTGCAAGACGAATGGGAGTAATTAAGTCAAAAAATCTTTCTAAGTAAGGAGAGACACCAATAGCGACGATACTCCAGGCAATTCCAAACAGACCACAAATAATGGCATCGGGTAAAATCGCTGACCAAATAGTAGCAGGACTCGCACTACGAATTAAATTGGTAATTAAATAGATTCCAGCTTGGGACAATCCCACCATCAACCCTAATTTTGCCATCCCCTCCCGCGATCGTAACTTACCAGCAAAGATAGCGGCAATTATGCCACCTAAACATCCTGCCAGTAAAAATGGAGAACCAAATGACTGATTGCTAAACATTACCAATCCAGTGACTATGACGACCTCACTAATTGCTAAGCTAGGGGCATAGAAACTACTTACCAAGAGACCAATTGCAGGCAAACTAGTATAGGGAAAATGAAAAACACTTAGTAGAGGAGCGCTCAAACCTAATAAGCACAATAAAAGATAATCTCGATGTCTCAAGGAACCGTAAATTTTTCTTTGAATTAGCAAAAATATAGCTACCATGAAGCTAACAAAAATAGCCGATAACCTTAATCCCCCCCAGTTAATAGTTCTTTGACTAAGTTTAAAACCATCTAAAAGCACAAAATCAGCTTGACTAATTCTTTCTCCTTCCTCAACAATGGTTTCTCCCTGTTCAATCTCAACTACAACTGGGTTAATCGCTCTAGCTGCTTTTTCAGCAATATTTCTTGTAGCGTCTCTATCTTCTTCTAGATTAGGCTGAAGTTTTGCCAATAATAGGTTGCTAGCTAAACGCTCTGTTACTTCAGGTATATCTGGATTGAGTTGCGCAGCAACAGCTTTTTCCAGGAGGTTTGAGGGCATACCGTTAGGTATACCCTGAGTTAATATGCGCTCAGCAGCCAAAGCAATTGTGGTTGTGGTTGCTTTCCAATCTTTTTCAGTCAAATCAAGTAAGACAACCGTTTCCTTATCACTTAAACGCGCAATTTTTGTTTGAGCTAACTTTTTCCAAGCCTGAGAATATCGATAACGAGTTAGAGTAATTTGAGCAATTAAAGTATTAAATTCAGTTTCCGATGTTTCTTGTCGATATTTCTGTAGTTCTAAAGCCACCTTTTGTAATCTAACATTGAAATCCGGTCTAGTTTCTAGAGATAAGTTTTGTTCGGGGTTAACAGATTGTTGACTAAAATTTTCAGATACTGAAGCTAAAACTGCCTTGAATTCTGATTCTGGACAAAAGCGAATATATTGTTGACTCGGTAAAGATAAAATTTTAGTATCAAAAAATGGAAAAGGCTCAGTGAGTTTTCTTAGCTGCTCAACATTTTCTAAGTAGCTTGCGAGGGTATTTTTAATTTCTGTAGTTAAATTTCGATCTTGTTTCAGAATCGGAGTAATTCCTGTCTGGACTTCTTTCCGTCTTTCAAGAGTAGTTTTTGTATCTTCAAATTGTGCTGAATAGGGAGCTTCAATAGTTAAGGGGGAAATTTTACCTACAGTCAACTGTGGCTGATTGTAAAATCGATAGCCGACAACACTGGTTAGGGCAATTAGACCCAAAACTAGCATTAACAAAACATGCCTGAATCTTGTAATTGTCTTTTTCTGGCGGTAGTGGCTTAAGTGTGAACTACGAGAAAATCTACTTCGGTTTTTATTGCTCGTATTATTTTTCCACCAAAGGCTATTGTGGTGTTGATACTTTTGTCGCCATCCCTCAAATTGTTGAATTAACGAATGCCAGCTTTTAATCATAGGTGAAGACTCTTGGAAACTAAGCGCTCAAGTGAGCACTTAGTATAGTTATAATCGATAGACATGATGACTTCCGCCAAGAAAACTTCATTTGCCAAAGATGCTGAAATTTTTGATTAGACATTTTTGATTTCCATCATATTGCTAAACAGAACTTAATTTGCTCTTTGAGAAATTATGTTTAAGGATGCACGAGATTGAATTTGTTTCGGAGGAGCCACAATGTCAAGGGTAAAGTCGTATGAAAACTGCTTGTTCGCAGTTGGATATATTCCTAGCCAAGTTTCTAATAATTTCTGTGCGATTAATTCGTTCTGTCGATAAGTTGGGTTTTGGCTACCAAACTGATGCCACCTTAAGGGAATTCCTGTTAAACCATTATATGCTCCAGATAATACTCCCGTCAGTGCAGTTATAGGTAAAGACATATTGTTACTGAGCTTGGCGGCACGCTTAACTGAAAGCATAAAGTCTTTTGGTGTAGAAGCAAAACAATAAACACCTAAAGCGATCGACGTTTGCCTTAGATCACTTCGATTAGATAACTCTTGTTGCAATTTATTCAAGCTATTACCATGCTCCCAAGCTTGGGCTATGATCTCTAACTTTTCAGTTAAAGAAGTTTTTTTGACCTCTACACCAGCAAATACTTGCTTTACTATACTACTGACATTAGTTTCCTGAAAAGAAAATCTTTTATTTAAGGTTAAAGCTAGTAAATAATTCCAAATTAATACATCCTCTATTATATTATTTGTTCTTGACTTAAAGTTACATTGAGTAACAATTTTTGAAACCAAATCTGGGTTATCTACGTTAAAAATGATTAGTGGTAATAGTATTAATAAAATATAATCAGCCAATTTGCCAACTTCAAAGTTAGTTTGGCTAATGCTTTCTCCGAGAATAATCTGTTCCAATTGATTCGCAATCAAACTTGCTTCTAATCTGGGAGCAGTTATTAAAATTTCTGCCAATTTAGCTCGTGCCAACAGCCATTTCGGAGGTTGATACTGAACAATTTTAGCTCGCTCAGAGCGGCAACTGTGATCATCTAAAGCTGCACCAATTATGCTGCCCAGCCAAGCACCTTGAAAACGATCAAAGATACAGTAATTCATGTTATTGATGAAAATTGAAAAACTGATAAGATATCCATAGTTTAATATCATCAGTTAACAATCACCTCTTATTCCTCTGACATCAATGTTAGTAACCACAACCGATAGTATTCAAAATCAACCGATCCAAACTTACTTGGGAGTTGTCACCGCAGAAGTAGTTTATGGTACTAACGTTTTCAGAGACTTTTTAGCGGGAATCAAAGATACTATTGGTGGTCGTACTGGCAGCTATGAGAGAATTTTTGAAAAAGGGCAACAAAAAGCAATTGAAGAGCTTAAGCAGCGGGCAGGCAAGCTCAATGCCGATGCAGTAATTGGTATTGAAATAGATACAGGTACGATAAACGTAGACAACAAGGGAGTACTACTTTTGATTACCGCTACGGGAACTGCTGTCAAACTGGGCTAAATTAGAATATTTTTCCAGTAATTTTGAATCACCATCATGAAAAATATGTTGACTAAAGATAGTAACTTACATTCGCCTAAGACCTTCTCTATTCTTAGTCTTTATGTTCATCTACTCGATAATTACTTAGATTGGCTTGTAGATAGATTCAACCAAAGAGTCGGAACTCATGTTGTCACTTTAAATGCTGAAATGGCGATCATGGCGGAAGAAAATTTAGCTTTGACCCAAGCAATTCAAGTAGCAGATTTAGTTATTCCCGATGGTGCAGGAATTATTATGTATATGCGGATGCGAGGTCTCAAACACGAACGATGTCCTGGAATTGAATTGGCGGCATCTCTAATCGAAAAAGTTGGACAATCTTTCTCATCAGACTCCATTTGTTTTTTTGGCGGTACTCCTGAAACTGTTTCCCGAGCTGCTCAAGTTTGGCAAAATAAATATCCCAATTTATCGTTTTTAATTCAAAATGGCTATGTTACTGGAGATGAAGAAATTGCTTGGAAACAAACTTTACAGGTAAAACAACCCCAGATTATTTTCGTGGGCATAGGAGTTCCCCGCCAAGAGCTTTGGATTAGAGAAAATCGTGGTCTATGCCCTAATTCCATTTGGATTGGTGTTGGCGGTAGCTTTGATATTTGGGCGGGAACCAAATCTCGTGCCCCAGAATGGTTAAGAAATAATAATTTAGAGTGGTCTTATCGTCTTTATCAAGAACCTTGGCGTTGGCGAAGAATGTTATCTCTGCCCAAGTTTTTCTGGCGTTCTGTGTTAGCAATGGGTCAAAAGAATTTCAACAGTTAGCAGAAACCTCTAATAATTAGCACAGATGAAGGATGATGGGAAAATTGCTTCGGAAACAATATCTAATTATTGCTGTCTGGATTTTAGTTTTTTCAGTTACTTCTCTTGGATGTCAGAATACTGAGATTCACTCAGATGCTGCTAAACTTCAAAAAATCATGGCGATGTATAGCAACTATGCTCAAGAGTTTCCCTTAGTTGAAGGAATTACAGTTGAAGAATTACAACAGCTACAACAACAAGCAAAAAATATTGTTTTAGTCGATGTGCGATCGCTTGAAGAGCGAGCCGTTTCTCTGATTCCGGGTGCTATTACAGTAGATGAATTTGAGAGTAATCTTGAGCAATATAGAGACAACTCCATCGTTATTGCTTACTGTACCATTGGCTATCGCAGCGGTAAATACGCAGAAAAATGGCGACAGCAGGGAATAAAAATACTTAATCTTGAAGGAAGTCTTTTAGCCTGGAGTCATATTAGAGGCAAACTTATCGATGCCGATGGTATCACCAATAAAATTCATGTTTTTGGTCGTCAGTGGCAGCTTACAGCTAGAAATTATCAACCAGTTTGGTAATTGTTACAGTACAAAGCAACTATCTTATATTTCGTCTTATATTCCGTATCTTTTTGCCCTTACCTCGATTGAGTAGAATTTGTGGTTGTCTTTTGATCCTCGGCTCTGAAGGCGAATTAGAAAAAATTTGTGGTCTAGGTTTATTTTCTCTTTGATTTGCTGACTTAGTATAACTTGAACCAAAAATAGCTGACTGAGGTCTAGTTCTAGTTGGGGTTTTCGTCGGTAAAAAAAGCTGGGGAGTATCAGAAGAATCAACTGCTTTACTTGCTGGAATTACTGGTTTTGAGGGAACATTTACCTTGGCTTTTGACTGAGATTTACGATCCCCATCGATCTTTAATGTTGATTGTTGGACATCAAAATTGGTTGCTGGTTGATTGCGATCGCTCGCTTGCTGAGAAGAAGAAGATTCTAAGTTAACCGATTTTTTGGGGTCAGAGATTTGCTCAGTATTTTTAACTGATGGTGACTGAAACGACTGTGGAGGAAATGAAGACGAATCACCAGCGGTCGAGCTATCTTTGTCTGTAGTTTGTTTAGTTTGGAAGTTTGAATTAGAGGTCGAAGATGCAAATAATATTGCAGTTCCTAATCCCAAGATTGTCCCCACCAAAACAGCTATTTTACTGAGATTAGTAGCCCAATTAATTGGTGTTTTTAGTGTTTTTTTTCTGATACCCTGATTCAAACTTTTTGTAGTTATCGGCAGATTTAACAAGGAATTAGTGACTTGGAGTGACGTAGATGTCACAAGCGAGGATATTTCATTAGTATTGGAAGTTAACTTAGCCAGCCATTCAGAAAGGCTGCCAGGGCGACAGTCAGTTTCTAATGCCATGCCCCACATTACCGCCTCACTTACCGTATCGCTCAATTCAGGGCGTATTTTACGCGGAGAATCTAGGGTACAACCGTGAACCCTTGAAATTGCTGAGAGAGGAATCTTACCTGTCAAAAGAGTATAGAGAGTGGCAGCTAAACCATAAATATCAGTAGCAATAGTCCTGGGCGAGTCAACGATATATTGTTCTAGAGGCGCGTAGCCTTCAGAAAGCAAATTGCGTTGATTTTGAGCTTGATTTTGTAATTGTTGGGCAGAAAACTCCCTGGCAATGCCAAAGTCAATCAGTACTACTTGCTGGCTATCTCGAGACAAGATCAAATTCTTCGGCTTGACATCTTGATGTAGCAGGAATTGTTGATGAATTGCACTTAAGGCAGCTCCAGTTTGTTTGATATATTCAACTGCCTTAGCTTCGGGTAATGGATTCTTATTTCTAACTATTAGATCTAGAGTTTGCCCTCGAATGTATTCCATGACGATACAAGGGCGTTCCCCTTCACAAAAGAAATCAAGGACAGGAACTATATTTGGGTGAGAACACTTAGCTAATCTTCTGGCTTCATCTTGAAATTGAGCGACCCAATCATTCAGATTAGAGTCTTGTCTCAAATGGGAATCTAGCATTTTGATCGCCACATCTCTCTCTAAAGCAAGATTAGTAGCTTTATAGGTAATGCCAAAATTTCCTCTACCTAATTCACGTTCAATTAAATATTTACCATTTTGTAAGTTTTGACCAATAAGATTAATCATTACAGACTGAGCCGTTATAAGTTGAAGCTATGATGATCTGCTAATTAGTATTTGTTATAAGTTAACTAATTTGTTGTGAAGAACTTAGATAAGAATTCAGAATTAGATACGTATACTTATTTTAAGTTAAGTAATATACAAAATAATCTTGATTTTTATTTTCTTTGGAATACAGAATAATTAAGTTTCATTGATCACAAAAATCAAAAAAGCGATCGCTAGACAATGCGATCGCTTTTAAATTAGTTATTGTCGATAGTCAAAATTAACTAGCCACGGTAAAAGGAAGAATTTTATAAATTATGGAGTTAATAATACTCAGGGCAAAGGCTCCGATTAAAGCACTCCAAATTCCCCAGCGTAATCTAAATCCATGAACCAACAAGGCTGCGAGACCAAAAATAAATCCGTTAACGATTAGAGAAAATAAACCAAAAGTAAGAAAATTAATTGGTAGGGTCAGAAAAGATAAAATAGGATGTAATAATGCATTGAGAACCCCAAAAACAATGGCTGCTATGAAGCCCTTTTTAATGCTATCTACTTCCACCCCTGTGGGAAGCTTGGAAATAATCAATAAGCTTATGGTAGTAACTATTAAAGAAATAACTATTGCCAGAAAATTCATAATAAGTGAGTCCTAAATATAGTAATTATTAGTAATTTAAACCCAATCACTATATTTTTCTGTTTTCGCAATATAATCTTTATCTTTAGCTATAACCTTGTATTATGATATACGCAGAATTGATCCCCGCTATTTACTAAGACAGTGTAAATGTGATAAATCCACCATATAAATGATTTATCTGTCTTTTTCCCTTTTAACTGAGATCTCTTTGACAGATAAATTAAATATCGGCTTTTCTACTAGTTTTATTTAAGCCCCAGTACGAAATTCAATTACATCACCTTCTTGGACAACATAATCTTTTCCTTCTAGGCGCAGTAGCCCTTTTTCTCGAGCAGAATTTTTGGAACCAGTAGCTACTAAATCTTCATAGCTAATAGTTTCTGCCTTGATAAATTTCTTTTCAAAATCTGTATGAATTACTGCCGCAGCTTGGGGTGCTTTTGTTCCTGCAATAATAGTCCAAGCACGAGTTTCTGTTTCACCTGTGGTTAGATAAGTACGTAAACCTAATAGTTCATAGGTTGCCCTAATGAGCGATTTTAACCCACCCTCTTCTACTCCCAAAGCTGCCAGAAAGTCCTTGGTTTCCTCTGGTGATAATTCAATTAATTCCGACTCCACTTGAGCAGAAACTACTACTACCTTGGCATCTTCATCTGTGGCAAATTTTTGGACTTCTTCTACCCATTTGTTGCCGCTGGCTAAATCATCTTCAGACACATTAGTAGCATAAATTATGGGTTTATTTGATAATAATCCTAACTGTTTAATAATTAATAATTCTTCTTCTGATAAACCCATACTACGAACAGATTTACCATCATTTAAAACTGTACTAATTCTCTCTAGTAGTTCGACTTCTGCTTGTGCTTTTTTATCATTTTTTGCCTGTTTTCGTACTCGGGCAATACGCTTTTCTACCTGAGCCAAATCTGCCAAGATTAACTCCAAGTTGATTACCTCAATATCCCTCACTGGATCAACAGAGCCTGAAACATGAATAATATCATCATCGTCAAAACAACGTACCATGTGCACAATGGCATCAACCTCGCGGATATTAGCTAGAAACTGATTACCCAATCCCTCTCCTTTGCTAGCCCCCTTAACTAATCCTGCAATATCAACAAATTCGATTCGAGTTGGTACAATTTTTTGAGAATTAGACAGCTTAGAAAGAACGTCTAGGCGAGGATCGGGTACCGAGACCACTCCAACATTTGGCTCAATGGTACAAAAAGGAAAATTTGCAGCATCTGCCTTAGCGTTGGCAACCAAGGCATTAAACATAGTAGATTTACCTACATTAGGTAATCCGACAATTCCAGCTCTTAACATGACAGCTCGTATAGACTTTTTGGTTCAGTCTGCCAATTTTACTGTATTAGAACCAGATAACTCAAACATATAACCTCTACCCCAAATGGTTTTGATAAATTCTCCCTCAATATCGCCGATTTTCTTGCGAATACGACCAATATGAATATCTACTTTACGATCATCGCCATCATAATCATCTTTGTTCCATATTGCAGCAATTAGTTCTGACCTATCCCAAACACGATTAGGATTGCTGGCCAAGAAATACAATAAATCAAATTCCAACGCGGTTAGAGGAATACTGCGATTATTTAAAATGACTTCTCGACGATAGAAATTAATTTTGAGATTATCTAAAACTATAGAATTAGTAGTAGATTTAGAGGTACTATTATTACCACCTCTTCTAAATAAAGCTTCAATTCTAGCCTTTAAAATTTGTAAATCAAATGGTTTGGTAACATAATCATCTGCTCCTTTACTAAAGGCTTCTAAGATATAGTTATTATCAGTCATGGAGCTTAACATGACAATCATGACATTAGTCTTTCGTATTTCTTCACAAAGAGTTAATCCCGTATCATCAGGCAGATTAATATCTAAAATAACTAAATCTGGCTGAAAACTACGAAATTTTTGTCTAGCAGTTCTACAGTCTGAAGCAATTTCAGTAACATAGTTATTAAAGTTAAGAAATCGATCTATCAAATGCTGTAATGCAGAATCATCATCTACAATAAGAATTTTTTTTTTATCGCTCTCCATAGGATTATTGTAATAATTATTTATTAAATACACTCGAATATACCTGTTTGTTATTTAATTTATTTTTCCAAACAATATCAGAATAATTACTTACAAGGCGATCATTAAAGTTATCTTTTACTCAATCTTTAAGAAAAAAGCAGCGTGTATAAAGTTAAGATTAATCGTCTTTAAAACAATCGATTGCTTATAAAAAAATGGCTGAGTTACTTAATGGCTAGTATTTTGGTTGCTCACAACTCATTCTTTAATCTTCACCTTGTTATAGTTACTTAGACTTCTATGGTTACTAATTCTTCTGGGGAAAAAGCACCTATATTAAGTGCTCTGCAAAAGTTAGTTCAAAAACCTCATACCGCTTTCTATGCTCCTGGACATAAACAAGGACAAGAAATCAGCGATAGTATTAAATATTTGCTAGGCACAGCCGTTTTTGAAGCTGATTTACCCGAATTACCTGAACTAGATAACTTATTTGCTCCTGAAGGAGTAATTGAAGAAGCGCAACAACTGGCAGCAGCAACTTTTGGTGCAGCAAAAACCTGGTTTTTAGTTAATGGTTCAACCTCTGGGATTATGGCGGCGATTTTAGCTACTTGTAGTGCGGAGGATAAAGTAATTTTACCGAGAAATATTCATCAATCGGCGATCGCTGGTTTGATCCTTTCCGGGGCAAGACCAATCTTTGTTAATCCAGAATATGATGCTGCCGAGGGATTAGCTTATAACGTAACTCCAGAGGCAATACAACGGGCATTAGCAGAAAATCCTCATACTAAGGCGGTAATGATGCTTCACCCAACTTATCAAGGAGTTTGTAGCGATCTCCAGGCGATCGCCGAAATTACTCATCAATATGACATTCCCCTCCTGGTAGACGAGGCTCACGGCGCACATTTTGCTTTTCATCACGACTTCCCCCCCTCAGCGATGAGTGTGGGAGCAGATTTGACCGTACAATCGACTCACAAAGTATTGAGTGCTATGACTCAAGCATCCATGTTGCATATTCAGGGAAATCGAATATGCGATCGCCGAATCAGTAAAGCTCTACAACTAGTCCAATCTACTAGCCCAAGTTATCTGCTTCTTGCCTCTTTAGATGCCGCCAGACAACAAATGGCAACTAGAGGTCAAGAATTAATGAGTCAAACTATAGCACTAGCTACAGAAGCGAGAAATAGACTAGCAGCAATTCCTAACTTATCTGTACTCAACCCCAAAATAAGTCCAGGCTATCAATATCTCGACGCCACAAGATTAACCCTCAACGTATCCAGGTTAGGTATGACTGGCTTTGAAGCCGACGAAATACTCCACAACCAGCTAGGAGTTACCTGCGAACTTCCTCTACTGCAACACCTGACCTTTATTATCTCCCTCGGCAACACCGCAGCAGACATTCAACAACTTATTCAAGGTTGTCAAACTCTTTCTCAAAAATTCAATCCCCTTAGCCCCAATCCCCCTAGCCACTACTACTCCCCTAACTCTATAACTAGCACCCCGACCCTGACTCCTCGGCAAGCCTACTTCGCTGACACCGAAACTGTTCCTATTAGTCAAGCAAGCGATCGCCTTTGTGGCGAGTTAATCTGTCCCTATCCTCCTGGAATTCCCTTATTGATGCCTGGTGAGATAATTACTACAGAAGCAATTGAATACTTACTCCGAGTTTTAGCTGCGGGGGGAACTATTACGGGGTGTAACGATCCCACAATTAAGACGATACAAGTAGTTACATAGCTGAATAATCTTAATAGATTAATTGATTTAATACTCCAAACCCAAACTCCGAAACTAATCATGCTCTGGCCTTATAAAACCCCTGGTATTCCCGATAAACTATTTGAACGCCTACCTGGGATTCCTCTCAGCAAAAGAGAAGTACGTATTTTAATTATTTCCTCATTACGGATGAAACCTAACTCAGTCTTGTGGGATATTGGTGCAGGTACCGGAACAATTCCCGTGGAAATTGGCTTACTTTGCCCTCAAGGACAGATAATTGCCATTGAAAGGGATGATGAAGTTGCGGGGTTAATTAAACGCAATTGCGAGCGCTTTGAGGTTAATAACGTTAAAGTAGTACAAGGAAGTGCGCCAGAATGTCTACAAAATATAGAGCCCCAACCAGATTTAGTCTGTATTGAAGGGGGCAAGCCGATCAAAGATATACTCAAACAAACTTGGAAATATCTTCAGCCTGGAGGTAGTATTGTGGCAACAGTTAACAATTTAGAGAATTTATATATTATTTCTGAAGGTTTAGCAGAGCTTCAAGCTCGTAATATAGAAGTAGTTCAGTCCGCTGTCAATCGTCTAGAAACCAGGGGAATTCATCAGACGTTTGCGGCGGTAAATCCTATGTTTATTCTTAGTGGTGAAAAAATATAAAACGATAGAATCCAAATTTATGATTGCTTCTTACAAATAAATATTAGGACTTAATCCAGTAATTTGTTAACCTTTCATAAGGTCATCTTAAACTAATCTTTTTTCCTTAATCCAGCGTTTGTAGCAGCAACGCATTATGCCCTTGTCTCGTATAGTTAGCGCAGTAATAGCGATCACCTTAGCTTTGGGAATGATTATTCTCGGAGGATGGTATTTTACATTCGGTATTGGTATTTTAATTGTCTTAGCACAATTAGAGTATTTTCGCCTGGTTCGTGCCAAAGGAGTCGAACCAGCGGGAAAAACGACCCTAGTGGTTTCTCAACTTCTTCTAATCAGTTCTATGATTGCTCCTAATGTAACTGATGCCATGTTCTGCTTGGGGGGAACAATTATTTGTTTTTACCTCCTCTTTCAACCCAAAATGGCAACTATTGCCGATATTTCTAGCTCTATTTTAGGCTTATTTTATGCAGGTTATCTGCCTACTTTTTGGGTACGTTTACGAGTTAGTCTGCCCAATTCCAGTAATGCGAGTAATTTGCCACTAGATGGTTATTGGCCTGATTCTTGGCTCAATCCCAGTCAGTTCCCTACTGCCTTAACTTTGACATTTTTAGTAATGGCTTGTATTTGGGCGGCGGATATTGGCGCATATACGATGGGAAAAAGCTTTGGTCGGACTAGGCTTTCAGATATTAGTCCCAAAAAAACTGTGGAAGGAGCAGTTTTTGGTGTGCTTGGTAGTTTAATCGTCGCTGAAATAGGAGCTTGGTATTTTCATCTTCCTGCCTGGCAGATTAGCGGTGTCATGTTAGGCACTCTAATTGGTATTACTAGCTTGCTTGGAGACTTAACCGAATCAATGATGAAGCGAGATGCTGGAGTAAAAGATTCGGGGCAATTAATTCCTGGACATGGAGGTATTTTAGATCGAACCGATAGTTATGTGTTTACTGCTCCTTTAGTCTATTATTTCTTCACTTTATTGTTACCTTTATTTACAGCATAATAATCGCTAGAAATTTAATTTCCCAATTTATAGCAATACGGACTTACATTATATTACTTATTACTTACGAGCAATCAAATAAACTTGTCCCAATACAACTTTGTACGGCTATATATCCCGACTTGTTCTCGATCGCTACATAAATTAGAGAAACAAGTGAATTCAAAGGGATGCGAGAGTAAAGTATTAATGGTTGCATTAAAAGCTGCCGATGAGGGTCATACCAAGATTAAACAAGCTAGAAAATCGATGGGATGGTCGATCAATGATTTTCGGTGGCTAGATTCTGCTAGTGCTGCTTTAGGTGTATCTTGGGAGCAAGAAGGTTATTTAGCCGAAGGTATTTCCAAAGGAACTTGGAAACGTTTTTTATCAGGTAAATATCCCTCTTCTGTCACTATCCGAGATTAAAGAGTAGTAAAAGCGAAGTTTAGCCATCGGATAAATGAAAATAAAATTGATTCATAGTAGATATGAGTTGATGAAAACCCAGCAACAAAGAACGGTTAGGAAAGATGTCTAACCAAGGAATAATAGCCCAAAACAAAATAGCAGGTA
The DNA here is from genome assembly GCF_000332195.1 of Pleurocapsa sp. PCC 7319. Classification (NCBI taxonomy): domain Bacteria; kingdom Bacillati; phylum Cyanobacteriota; class Cyanophyceae; order Pleurocapsales; family Pleurocapsaceae; genus Pleurocapsa; species Pleurocapsa sp. PCC 7319. Next base: position 620,950 of record NZ_KB235922.1, on the reverse strand, counting down.
GAATAATTAAACGAAAGTTATTCAAAGTGCTTTTCCACCCTTGTTTGTTCGACCATTGCGGATGAACAGTATAATCAGCAATAGAATTTTGAGGTTGAAGATTAGAATTAGATAAAGCTTGAGATGGATTTAAGTTATGGAAGATTTTAGAATGAGAACTGACCATCCAGTAAGCCGAGAAAATAATTTCCCACCATTTATTAATTTCTGGGAAATTGGTAAACCTATAATCAGTCCATCCTAGTTCTTGTTTACATTGTCTGAATCCATATTCTACCCACGTTCTTAATCCATATAAATTGCCTAATGTCTTCTTCATTTTGTGACGAGTAGTTTGAATATTAGTCATTACAAAAGAAGTAGAATTAGGTGGCATAGTTTCAGGGTCAGTAGTTATTTCCCAATAAGTTCTTCGGTTTCTTTTGCCATAAATTATTTCTCTGATATACCTGATTTCGGATTTTTGGTTGCTAAAAGTTCTCTTGAATTTACACCACTTGTTAGCTCTAACCTTTTGTTCAACGGATAGTCAGACACCATGATTATTCCTAATTGCTATATGCGAAGCGGTATCCTTTAGGACCACCCAAGGTAGTTGATATTTATCTAATGTTCTAATAAATGAACTAGCCTCGCCATACAAGCTATCTGCTAACACTAATTCAATTTTAAATCCAAATTCTATCAGTTCTGTAACAATTGATGATGCCAACTCAATTTTGGTTTTGTAAGTATCTGACTCTTTCAATGTTCCTCTTGGTTTGAAAACTTTAAACATTAGAGGAAAGGTTATATTTTGATAGACCCCATAAGCATTTACCGATACTATTCCATTGTCTATTTTACCGATACTACCCAAATATTGTCTGGCTACATAATCTGTTTTCTTCCCTTTCTTTCTATCCCCCGTTTCGTCAACCACTACTATTATTTTTTCTCCTTTTAATGCTTTTTTGGTTAAACTCAATCTTCTCTTTTTGAGTTCTTCTACCGACCAAGGTGAATTAGCTATGAAGTGGTGTAATGACTGAGGTGATGAAATTCCTACTACTTTGGCTATTTCTGGTAATGATTTTCTTTTAATTGGTGAGATGATTCCTTGATGTAAATATTTAAAACATTCATAATTTCTGACATCAAAAAACAAGTCATTATAAGAGTCACAATATCGATCTATTATGGAAACTGTAGGTGCCGGCGAGCGCTTTAAATGTTTAAGAATCTGTAGTTCTACATCCATTGCCCACTCTACCTCACAGCTTCTAAAAATTTCTTCTATTGTAATTCAAATTTCGGATAGTGACAGAAGAAGGGTGTTTTACTGCATATCTTCAGACCCTCAAAATATGACCCAAAGCAATTGGCTCTGCCACTGCGCGGAGCGCAATCGCGTTTCTTACAGATATCTAAACCCAACTGATTTTTACCTAAGTCCGACAATAAATTCACAAATCGGCGTAAACAAACTCAAGGAGTTCCTGTATTTTGGCAAAACTCCTTATAGTCTGGATATAGCCATCTTTCAGTGTTTAATGTTGAACTTTTTCTATCAACCGCAGTTAAGTTGGATTTTAGTCAGGCGATCGCCTGAGTTATTAGTCCGATAAGCAGTTAAGATTACTTCTCCAGAATCAGTAACTTTGATGCCTCTAGCTGGTTGTATTTTGCCTATACTAGTTTCTATGGGTTGGGGGATGGCAGATGTGCGATTAGTTTCACCATTAATTGAGACATTAAGAGAATTTAAGGGTAGTCCTGGTTCTGCTGGAATACCACCTTTACCATTGATGGTAAAACTGTTTTTTGCTGTTGCTTCTCTGTTAGCTTGACAAGCCTGAGCCACAGTTCGTTCTGGTTCGACTACATTGGTTGGTAATTCTGTTACTCCCTGAATCGGATTAATATCGGGTGTAGAGATAGAAATAGTGCCATCTAAACCATTAACCTGCGAACTAGCATTAATATCGTTAGTCAAGCTACTAGGAATACGTTCTTGAATACCAAATAATGACTCAGCATTGATAGTGATATTTCCCCCTTGTCCCTGTTCTGCACTAGCCAATATATCGTTACTACCGTCAGGAAAAGCGATGATAAATTCTGTATTAATATCTATATTACCTCCGCTAGCTTCACCAAAAGCTTCAGCAGAAATTAGACTATCTCTATTTAAAGTTATAGAATCGTCCACTACCAAACGGATATTTCCTCCAACTCCCGAAGTAGTAATAGCGGAAATTGTTCCTTCCTTGTCTAAATCAAGGGAACTAATATCAATATTTATAGTTCCTCCATTTCCTCCTTCTTCGCTACCAACAGAGACTGTAGCATTGTTGCCAATATCTAAACTTCCTTGCCCAAAAATTTGAATATTTCCTCCTCCATCTGTAGAACTCAAGCTGTTAGTCGCAAATAAACCCGTCGATTCTTGCAAATCGATTAATAATTGTTCATCAAGTTCAAAAATATTTTCAGAACGAGGAAGTGCATCCTCTCCGTTTATAGTAATGTCTCCTGTAAAATTGAGATTTACATTACCTGCGTTACCACCACGATTTACGGAAGTTACGACAACCCCTCCTGAAACGATTTCTAAATTATTGCCATTTAAGTTAATGCTGCCAGCGTCTACACCATTTTCAGTGGAAGCATCTAAAATTGCGCCTTCTCTAATTAAAATATTAGTTCCATCAAGATTTAAATTTCCTGCCCTACCAAAAGTATCTATCTGAGCGTTAGCAGAAACAAGAGAAAAATTTCTAATATCGATCATATTACTGGAAATGCTTATTTCTCCAGCATTTCCTGATGACTCATCCCTAACCTGACTTAAAATGAGGCTTGAGTCGACAGATATATTATTACTTGCATTTAAAATAATGCTTCCTCCATTGCCAGTAGCTTGTTCGTCAGTACCCGCCTGAACTGTAGTTCTTCCGATTGCTATGGAATCATCAGCAGTGATAGCAATATTTCCAGCATTTCCTGCTCCTATAGTACTGGATCTAATTCCAGATTCATTTAAGTTAATCTTGTTAGCATTTATAGTGATGTCCTCAACATTAATTGGCACATTAAAATTGACATCTGAGTTTACTTCTGTACCATTAAAGTTAATTTCATTTTCGACATCGATATCTATTTTCCCTGGACTTCCTACACCAAAAATTCTACTTTGAATAAATCCGTCTTGGTCAGAAAAATTACTAGCTTGAATGCTAATTTTTCCCGCATCTCCCTGATTACCTTCTTGAACTTCAGTTTGGATTAGATTTAGCCCACTAAAGTTAATTTGCTCGTTGGCATTAATATTAATGTTGCCAATGTCACTAAAGTTACGATTGCTAGTAATAATATATGAAGCATCTCCGTCAAATTGATTATTAGGAGAACCAATAATCGTTAAATTATTAGTTTCAAAATTAATATTTCCCGTACTTCCAGTTCCAGATAAAACCCGATTTAAAATTGATACTTCTTCTATTATTATGTCATTAGATAGTAAACTTGTATTGCCTGTTGTTCCTCTACCATAGGCTACGTTATATATAGAGCTACGCCCTCTCACTTCTAGCAAGCTTGTCTCGATATTGATTGCTCCACCATTGCCTATTGCAGTACTTTCAGATTTAGGATTTCTACCTAAATCGGGTAGATTCTCTAGACCATCAGGACGCAATCCTACTAAATTCCTAATTCCTGTATCATAATTATTTGTATCAAGGATGACTCCATTGATAAAAGCAGAAGTATCTTCTCCAACACCACCACTGCCAATGATTCTCACCGATTCTGTTGCATTAATATTAATATCACCTGCCTGAGATTCAGGGTTTCCCATATCTTCAGCAATACCTGCGTATAATTCACTTTGCTCTGTAAGTTCCAAATTTCTGGCATTAATATTAATGGAACCACCACCATCAGAAACTACTCGGACTCTTGCTTGCTGGGTTAAATTAACATCTCCTCTTTCTATTCCTTCTGGAAATATTAATCCTCCATCCTCACTAATTAGAAGTTCACCTGCTTCTAGTAATCCTCCAAGTTCTACATTGCCACCTGGCGCAGTTATACTACCAGCATCTTCTAGAAAAACATTCCCCCCTATCAAAGCAATATTTTCATTAGGATTAATTTCCAAACCTACAGCATCAAAGATAGTAAATTCACTACCTTCAAAAACGGGATTGATTTCACCATTGAGGACAGTAGTAGTTAAATTAAAATTAGAGCGATTGACTATATCCCCAGGATTATCCCGAAAACCTAAACCAATTGGAGCATTAACTGTTAATAAAGGAGGGTTTTCTAAATCTGCTGCACTAAATTCCCCATCATCAAACAAAATACTACTAGCAGTAGAACCATAAAACGAGCCACCGAGATCTAGTCTTGCGCCTTCACCAAAAATAATCCCAGCAGGGTTAATCAAAAATAAGCTGGCACTACCATTAGCCCGAATCAAACCATCAATGTTGGAGATCTTCCCACCTGTAACTCGACTAAAAATATTAGAGATACTATCCGCATTATTAAAAAACGCTTCATTTCCTATCTGTACAGAAAAGTCCTGAAAACTATGGAATAAATTACTCCCTCGCGTTCCCCCCCCTGTTATTTCTGCTACATTACCATTTTGATTTACTTGAGTATTAACTGTGCCATCAGACGTAACTTGAGCTAAAGATATGTCACTAGTGACGTAGAGACAGCCAAAGGTATAGAGTGAAAATTGACACCAATGAGAAAGAGCTTTTTGCACGGTAGTATTGTTGTTTACCTCAGAATCAAGATTTCAAAAATACTACCACATTAAATAGTTATTTCATCTTGCTTGTAAACAAATTCTAAGTGAAGCACCGATTCTTCCCTTAATTCAGCAACGCCCACGATTAAACTATAGGATTGTCAACGAGGTCAGCTACTTCAAACTCTAGTTGGTCACGAAAACTGGGTATTTTCCATCGCTTTTAGTGCTGATGGTCAAACTCTTGCTAGCGGTTCACCAGATGGCATGGTAAGACTCTGGGATGTACAAACCGGAAAATGTCTACATATCTGCATCGGACATAGCCATTTAGTTTCTTCAGTTGCATTTAGTCCTAATGGCAGTCATGTTGTCAGTGGTTCGCAAGACCAAACTATTAGATTATGGGATGTCCAAACGGGCGAATGTTTCGCAGTGCTTCAAGCAACCAGACTCTATGAAGGAATAAATATTACTGGAGTAAAAGGTTTAACAACTGCACAAAAATCTACATTAAAAGCTTTTGGTGCTGTGGAAAATGATGAAGGTATAGCATTAAGGACTAAAGTTAGGACATTTTTCTGAAATATCAATCAAAAAATTATTACTCGTTACTCATTACCCATTACTTCCGAACCTGTCACTTTTAATGTCCTAATATAATTATGTACGACTATAGTACCCAGCGAAGCCAGAAACTACAGCTTCATCGAAGCAAGTTGCGGTAGTTCATATCCAGTCATCATCATCATCGTTAGCCAATTTACTTTGCTCCGCTTGATTTTGACTATATACAGAACTACTAGAGGAATCTGTTGTCATTTTGGGATTTTCCTGATTCTCAACTAACTCTTCATCTTCAAAATTATCTTCAAGATCATCGGCAAAATCGTCACTCTCCTGCTGATAATCATCATTAGATACGGAGTTAAAATCGGGTTGGGGTAAAATATCGGCTGGCTTCTTGCCCTCTATTTCAATAACTATTAGATCATCAATATAAGCTAAAAAAATATTTCCTTGAACATCACAAACTGTTGCTGAGCAGGATACATCAGACTTCTCTGGAGAAAATAGTTCACTAATAAAACGAGATGGGTTGGCTTTGTCTCCTTCCCCATTAATGCCTAATAAAATATATGCATTTCCCGTTCTTCTATGTTTAACAATTGTAGTCATCTGTTACTGATTACTGATTACTGATTACTTCATTCTCTAGCCGAGATTTCCTAGATAAAAACTTACTTAACCGTTGCACCATGACTACGAGGGTCAGTATTGGCATTATCGGTAACGGTAACTTTTTTCTCAAACTGAGAAACTTGACCTCTGGTATTGGCATAGGGAATGGGGTTATTGGCTATGAGAGCATCCAAATCTTCCTGGAGAATGGAACGAGGTTGTTCTCCAATTGCCTCAGCTACCGCTTCTCCGGTAGAGTCCATAAACAAAAAATGAGGAATCCCGTCAACCCGATAACGTAACATTTCTGGCAACCATTTAGTATTATCGACATTGAGCATCACAAAGTTGACGCGATCGCCATAATTTTGTTTAATTGCCCCCAGATCAGCTGCCATTGCCTGACAACTGGTACACCAGTCCGCATAGAATTCCGTCAGGGTGGGTTTATTATTAGTTAATGCTACATTCAAGGGAGTGGAGCGTTTAACCTGAGATTCTAAAGATAAAGAACTAGTCTCAGTTTGTAAGCCCAAAAACAGAGCGATACTGAGGACAACTGCCGTAATCGCAATTACAATATTTCTCACAGAATTATTATTAGTATTAGAGTCTAGTTGTGGCTCAGTCATCAGTAAACTTATAGATAAATAATTAAAGTGCCATTTGTATCATTCTATCTATATTAATCGTCCGTCCTCAATTTATTACTCCCCATGAAAAAACGGGTCACAATAACTTTTCCCAAAACTGCGGTTCAAATTCCCATAACCTATCGTTTGGCAAAAGATTTTAATGTTGCAGCTAATATTATTCGGGCGCAGGTAGCTCCCAACCAGATGGGCAAACTAGTGGTCGAGTTGCAGGGAGATATCGATCAAATTGATGCTGCCATTGAATGGATGCGTATGCGAGATATTAATGTCTTCTCGGCTAGTGCTGAAATTGTAATCGATCAAGATAGCTGTGTAGATTGTGGTTTGTGTACGGGAGTCTGTCCGACTCAAGCTCTTATTTTAGATTCAGAGACTTTTAGATTAAACTTTCGGCGATCGCATTGCATAGTTTGTGAGCAATGTATACCCACTTGTCCTGTAGGTGCAATTTCGACTAATCTTTAAATTATCTGTCGATCTAGCTGGCAGTTGATGAGCCGACTCAGTGAATATGGATAATATAGTCGATACCGTGATCGTATCTGCCGAACAAATGCGGCAGATAGAAGAACAGATCTTTGCTGCGGGGATGCCTGTGGCAGCATTGATGGAAAAGGCAGCCAAGTTATGTAGCGATCGCCTTCAGATTTTGTATCCTCGTGAACAGATTACCTCGGTAGGTATTTTAGTCGGACCTGGTCATAATGGCGGAGATGCGCTGGTAATTGCTCGTGAATTGTATCTAGCAGGATATCAAGTTAAAGTTTATCGACCATTTTTTAAACTCAAGTCTTTAACTGCCCAACACGCCAGCTATATCAATAGTCTTGGTATTCCCTTCTTTGATGAAATACAACCTTTACAAGCATGTCAATTAATTATTGATGGTTTGTTTGGCTTTGGTTTAACTCGTGAGTTACCCGAAAATATTATCGAAGTAGTTAATCTGGTTAACAGTTGGTCTCAACCAGTAGTAAGTATCGATCTGCCTTCAGGAATAAATACCGATACAGGTGCCGTATTAGGTACTGCCATCAAAGCTACCCGCACATTATGTTTGGGTTTATGGAAACAGGCTTTTTTCCAAGATGTAGCCTTAGAATATATAGGTATCAGTGAAAGAATTGATTTTGGTCTGCTACGCCATCATATCTGGTCAGTATTACCCAAACCAGTACCAGTAAAAAGAATTTCTCCCGCGATCGCCTTAGAAAACTTACCTCTACCCCGTCCTGTAGTCACATATAAATATCGTCAAGGGCATTTACTACTTATTTGTGGCTCTCATCGTTATGCAGGAGCCGCTATTCTCACGGCTTTGGGTGCCAGAGCTAGTGGAGTAGGAATGTTATCTGTCGCTGTGCCAGAGTCTTTAAAAACTCTTTTAATTAGTCATTTACCAGAAGCTTTAATTATTGACTGTCCTGAGAATAAAGAAGGTGCGATCTCTTCTTTACCTTTTTCTGGGAACGATTTGAGTCGATTTGATGCTGTCGCTTGTGGTCCTGGTTTGACTGTAGATGCTAAATCGGTGGTGCAGAGAGTTTTACAGGCAGAATGCCCTTTAATTTTGGATGCCGATGGTCTCAATATTTTGGCAGAGCATGGAGCAACAGAGGTATTAAGTCAAAGAAATGTTCCCACTGTCCTGACACCTCATCCAGGAGAATTCAAGCGTTTATTCCCTGAAATTACCGAGCCAGAAAGTAATCGCATCGTAGCAGTACAAACTGCTGCGCAACAAAGCAAGGCGATTATTTTACTCAAAGGAGCAAGAACAGCGATCTCTAATGAACGAGGATTCACGTGGTTAATTTCCGCTAGTACTCCAGCCTTAGCAAGAGGAGGTAGCGGAGATGTCTTAACCGGATTAATCGGTGGTTTAGTGGCACAAGGAACAAAAGCGGAAAAAACCAACCTATTTAATACCGTGGCTAGTGCGGCTTGGTGGCACGCTCAAGCAGGAATTTTAGCCGCTAAAGAGCGAACAGAATTAGGAGTAGATGCTGTTACCCTTGCTCAGTATTTAACCAAAGCTGTTAACTATTAACTAGCAATCAACACCTCAACCAAATTCTATTTTTTTCTCTTAAAAGATTAGTTATTTGCTGAGTTTTTCTGTATATTTACTTATTTGAAATAGAAGTGTTTCCTCTCACAGAATTTACGCTTCATCAAAACTATATTTATTTAACTAAAACTTTGCAAAAAAACATCGAAAGTTTATAGTCGTTTTTGAAAAACATGATTATAGTTGAAAAGTAACATCAGTGTTATCACTTTAATCATGGCATCTGAGACAGATATTAAAACCAATAAAATTATTGCTTTACTATATACCTGGTTGGAAACACGGGCTGCGACTGAAAATTTAGCTTGGTTAACAAGAAAGCAAGCAGAAATTACGCAGAATTCTGCTGAAAAAACTCTATTTACTGCCTTTAGTAGTGTAGTTAGATACTTAGGGAAGCAAAAACTAGAATTATCAATTGAGGAATTACAAGCAGCAAATAAACTAGTAACTGGATGGAATCCGATTGATTGGACTTTAGATCAAGTTGGTCGCAGTTTACTGATTTTATCTTTTCCCCACGAAGATGAAGATAAATATGTAGCAACTTTAAATAAGATTTTTGCGGCAGCGGATGTAAGAGAAGCGATCGCTTTATATCAAAGTTTATCATTATTGCCTTATCCAGAAAAATTTCAATTACGTGCTGCTGAAGGAGTTCGTACAAACATGACTTCAGTATTTAATGCAGTAGCGTTAAATAACCCCTACCCAGCAAAATATTTAAATGATTTAGCTTGGAATCAAATGATTCTAAAAGCTTTATTTGTTGGTACTCCACTACATCCTATTTATGGATTAAAAAGCCGTAATAATCAACAGTTATCCCAGATGTTAATTGACTATGCCCGTGAAAGATTGGCAGCCAAAAGAACAGTTAATCCTGAACTATGGGAACTAGTTGCACCTTTTAATTCTCAAGCAGTTGCCGAACTTGAACCGGAATTTGAGGTGATTTGCGCTTAATTCCTACTTAAATTTCTTCAAACTTAATTATTCTAAAAAATCACTTATAAAACAATGCAAAACAACAACATGATGTTCCTCGATCCCCACATTCACATGACTGCCAGAACTACCGACGACTATCAAGCAATGGCTAAAGCTGGCATCGTGGCAATCATTGAACCAGCATTTTGGTTGGGGCAACCTCGTACTAGTGCTGATACCTATAGAGACTATTTAAGTTCTTTGGTTGGTTGGGAGAGATTTCGTGCCAGTCAGTTTGGCATCAAGCATTACTGTACTATTGGTTTAAATTCCAAAGAGGCTAATAATGAAGCCATAGCTGAAGCAGTGATGGAAATGTTACCCCTTTATGCTTGCAAGGAGGGCGTAGTAGCCATTGGCGAAATTGGTTATGATGACATGACTCCTGCGGAAGATAAGTATTTTCGTCTTCAGTTAGAACTAGCCAAAGAATTAGGTTTACCCGTCATGATTCATACACCCCATCGAGATAAAAAATCGGGTACATCTCGTAGTATGGATGTCTGTTTAGAACATGGGCTACAACCATCTCAGGTAATCGTCGACCATAATAACGAAGAAACCGCTAAAGAAGTTTTAGATCGGGGTTTTTGGGCAGGATTTACCATTTATCCCCATACCAAAATGGGTAATGAAAGAATGGTGGAAGTCGTACGTCACTATGGTTGCGATCGCATTATTGTCGATAGTAGTGCCGATTGGGGTGTCAGTGACCCATTAGCAGTTCCCAAAACTGCTCAACTCATGGCACAAAGAGGTATTCCTGAAGAGCATATTAAAGCCGTTTGCTATCAAAATGCCTTAACTGCTTATAGTCAAAGCGGTCAAATTAAAGAAAGTGATTGGCTCAATTCCTCTCCCATCGATCAACGCGAACTATATAGTGGTAATTCAGTATTGAGAGGGCAACAACCTCTAGTTGAATCCACTTCAGAAGCTAAATCTGTGGTCATTGTTTAGTAGGGGCGTTTCGCGAAACGCCCCCTACGGGAGCATCTCATTTCAGCAAATATATTTTTTCGATAGACGATAAATCAAAGGTTAGATTATCCAATACATCATGTTTCTTCCAAAATGGGATGCGCCTGCCCCTACAAACAATTTGTTACTTCTTACATAATTCATCATGTCTTCGATAACTATTAAATCGAACAAATTTCAATCTACCTGGGCTTATTTACAACTCATGCGTCCTGCCAATATTGTCACTGCTTGGGCAGATATTCTTTTAGGATATGCCGTGGCTGGAGCAGTTACCGTTGGCATCAGTAACCTAAATTTTATGACTTTGGGCTGGTTAATTTTAGCTACCACAGGACTTTATGGTGGGGGAGTTGTTTTTAACGATGTCTGTGATGCTCAGTTAGATGCCGTTGAACGTCCAGAACGTCCTATTCCCAGTGGAGAAGCAACTTTATCAGGTGCGATCGCCTTAGGTACGTTGTTGTTAGTTATGGCGATTATTGCCGCAGCCATAGTATCTCAACTGAGTGCGATTTTAGCCATCATTGTTGCCACCTGCGCTCTTACATACGATAAGTGGAGTAAACATCAGACAATTTTAGGACCTTTAAATATGGGTTTGTGTCGCGGTGGTAACTTGTTGTTGGGTGTTAGTGCGATTCCTTCAGCAGTTGGTAATCACTGGTATTTAGCATTAATTCCTATCATCTACATTGCTGCAATTACTGCTATTGCTCAAGGGGAAGTCCAAGGCGGCAAGAAAGTTACTGGCATGATAGCGATCGCTTTAATTGCCATAGTGATAGGTAGCATCCTTAGTTTAGGACTGTTACCAGAATATACCCTCTTAATAACTTTACCTTTTTTGGCTTTATTTACAGCTTTAGTTTTGCCGTCTTTTATTAAAGCTTCTATTAATCCTGAGCCTAAGTTAATTCAAATGGCAGTTAAGGCAGGAATCTTATCATTAATTGTTTTGGATGCAACTATTGCTACTGGCTTTAGCAATTGGATTTATGGCTTGTTATTACTGGCATTGTTGCCCTTATCTCGCTTTTTAGCGCGATTGTTTGCTGTTACTTAAAGGAGCGAAGCTCCTAGCTGCGGCAAAGCCGCTTTATTGGAAAACCGCTATATAGCGTTTCTCAAATAAGTGAGGTACAAATATAAACTTAGTCAAAAACCTTAAAACCCCTATTCCCTATTCCCTATTCCCTATTCCCTGACTCCACCAAGGTGTATCTCATTAATACGAGAAACGCTATATACGAATACTATTATCAATTTCATTCTAAAAATACCAATGCTTCTACAAAAAAATAACATTTCCCAAATCGAATCTTTACGTCAAGACATCGCAGTTAGATTTACTTATGACGTTCACTTTACTAAGGGGCTATTCAATACCAGTAATCCTCTGCTATCTCAAGTAATAGCTACAGAAAACAATAAAGCAAAATCTATCATGGTAGTGGTTGATTCGGGATTATTAGAGCATCATCCCCAGTTAATCAAACAAATTACCAACTACACCAACTATTTCAGCGAAAAAATCAAACTAGCTGCTGAACCAATCATCATTCCCGGAGGGGAAGCAGCCAAAAACGATCCCTCTTTGGTTGACAAAATTCAGCAAACTATTGAGCAAGCAGGAATATGTCGTCACTCCTACGTTCTAGCAATTGGTGGCGGTGCCGTAATCGATATGGTGGGTTATGCTGCTGCTACCGCCCATCGCGGTGTGCGATTAATTCGTATCCCGACAACTGTTCTCGCCCAAAATGATTCGGGGGTAGGAGTCAAAAACAGTATTAATGCTTTCGGCAAAAAAAACTTTTTAGGTACTTTTGCTCCACCTGTTGCAGTACTAAACGATTTCGATTTTCTCTCCACTTTAGAAGATCGAGACTGGCGATCGGGTATTGCTGAAGCAATTAAAGTAGCTTTGATAAAAGATCCAGAGTTCTTCCAACATATTAGCGATCGCGCTAAGAATTTAGCTCTAAGGGATACCGAAGCAATGGAACAGGTAATCTACCGTTGTGCCGAACTACACCTAAATCATATAGCTAATTATGGCGATCCTTTTGAAATGGGTTCTTCTCGCCCCCTAGATTTTGGTCACTGGGCAGCTCATAAACTAGAATACTTGACTAATTATCGCCTACGGCACGGAGAAGCTGTAGCTATTGGTATAGCTCTAGACTGTACCTATTCTTATTTGACAGGACTACTAAATCAAGAGGAATGGCAACAAATTATCAAAACTCTACAGAATCTTGGATTTGAGCTATTTGTTCCTGAGCTAGCTAGTAACTTAGACAATTCTGAAGCAGAAGATTCTATTTTTTGTGGGTTAGTAGAATTCCGCGAGCATCTAGGCGGTAATTTAGCGGTAATGCTATTGCCCAAAATTGGACAAGGACTAGAGGTAAATCAAGTCAATATCCCTATCTATAAACAAGCAATCTTGATGTTGCAAGAAATTGAAGTTACAACTGTTAGTTAGTTCAATTAAGTAAATCGGTGTAATTCATCGGAAACGGTTTATTTAAATCAATATAACCAATAATCACCGTGAAACTAGCAACCAATGACCAATTACATCTTACTTACTGTACCAATATCCATCCCGGAGAAACTTGGTCAGAAGTAGAACATAACGTCAAACAATATATAACTAAATTAAAAACTAGATTATCTCCAGATCAATCCTTTGGTATTGGCTTACGCCTAGCAGATATCGCTGCGAGAGAATTACTAAATGGAGATAATCTTGCCCAATTTCATAGCTGGTTACAAGAACAAGATTTATATGTCTTTACCCTCAATGGTTTTCCCTACGGTGGATTTCATCATCAAGTGGTCAAGGATCGAGTGTATGCTCCTGACTGGTCTAAAGTAGAACGTTTAGATTACACTCTAAAGCTAATTGAGATTTTAACTACTCTATTGCCAGAAAGTCTTGATGGTGGAATCTCTACATTACCCGTGTCCTATAAACCCTGGTGGCATAATTCTGAAGAGAAAAATCACGTTTTTCGGCAAAGTAGTATTCATTTAGCTCAGGCGATCGCAGTAATGGCAGAGGTGCATCAAAATACAGGAAAATTGCTGCATCTCGATCTCGAACCAGAACCCGATGGTCTATTGGAAAACACTACGGAAGTTATTGATTTCTTTCAAGATTGGTTATTGCCTATCGGGGGCAAATGGCTACAACAACAGCTAGGAATTACTCAGTCAGTAGCAGAATCTTGGATTACCGAGCATATAAGGGTATGCTACGATACCTGTCATTTTGCAGTAGAGTACGAAGAACCAGAGCAAATACTGCAATCTTTTCAGAATGCGGGCATTAAAATTGGCAAAATCCAACTCAGTTCGGCAATCAAAATTAATATCCCTTCAGAACCAGAGCAACGCCAGAAAATTAAAAATAAACTATCGCCTTTTGCTGAATCTACTTATCTACATCAAGTTATTGCTCGCCACCACAATCGGGCTGACTTTAAACATCATCGTGACTTATCTACAGCCTTACCCTTGCTTTTAGAAACCGAAGCCGAAGAATGGCGTACTCATTTTCACGTACCGATTTTTATTCGTAATTATCAATTATTTGAATCTACGCAAAAACATCTGGAAAAGCTACTAAAAATACTACCCCACTATGCTGTAGGTCATCATTTAGAGATTGAAACCTATACCTGGGAAGTATTACCTCCCGAAATGAAATTAGATATTTTGACCTCCATTGAACGGGAATACCAATGGGTTTTATCAGTAATCAGTAATCAGTAATCAGTAATCAGTAATCAGTAATCAGTAATCAGTAATCAGTAATCAGTAATCAGTAATCAATAACCAGTAATCAGTAATTAATTATGGATAAAACTGTAGTTCTGAACGTAGTCGGCTTAACTCCAGAATTAATTGGAGAATACACTCCTTTTCTCTCTGCTTGGCAGAAACGAGGTAAGACCACTTCAATTAAACCAGTTCTACCAGCTGTCACCTGCACCGCCCAAGCAACCTATTACACAGGAGTTAATCCCGATGAGCATGGTATTGTCGCTAATGGCTGGTATTTTCGAGATGAATGTGAAGTCAAATTATGGCGACAATCGAACCATCTAGTTCAAGCCCCTAAAATCTGGGATAAAGCGCGAGCGCTCGATCCTGATTTTACCTGTGCTAATCTTTTTGGTTGGTACAATATGTATTCTTCAGTTGACTATGCGGTGACACCACGTCCCATGTATCTCGCAGATGGTCGGAAACTTCCTGATATCTATACTGAACCGATGGAATTACGCCCTTGGTTAACTGACGAATTGGGAGAGTTTCCTTTATTTAATTTTTGGGGACCGAATACTTCTGTCAAATCTAGTCAGTGGATTGCTGATGCTAGTAAACAAGTTGAATTAAAATATAGTCCCACTCTAACTTTGGTATATCTTCCCCATTTGGATTATTGTTTGCAAAAGCTTGGCACAAATCCTCAAACTATTGCCCAGGATTTACAAGAAATAGATCGAGTCTGTCAGGATTTGATTGAATTTTACGAAGCTAGAGGTGCGAAAGTTATTGTTCTCTCTGAATATAGTATTACAGAAGTTTCTCAGCCTATACATCTTAACCGTCTGTTCAGACAGCAGGGTTTAATTACCGTGAGAGAAGAACTAGGCAAAGAAATTTTAATTCCTGGAGCAAGTAAAGCTTTTGCTGTTGCCGATCATCAAATTGCTCATGTTTACGTCAATGACCATGATTGTTTGGCTCAGGTAAGAAATATCTTAGAAAATACGACCGGAATCGATTTAGTCTTAGATGAAGCAGGAAAGCAAAAATATCACCTGAATCATTCTCGTTCAGGTGAACTTGTAGCGATCGCCAGTCCTGATGCTTGGTTTACCTACTACTATTGGTTAGATGACAGTCTCGCTCCCGATTTTGCCCGTACCGTTGATATCCACCGCAAACCTGGTTACGATCCAGTAGAACTTTTTGTCGATCCGCAGCTAAAATTTCCCCCAGGCAAAATAGCATTGACCTTACTTCAAAAGAAACTGGGTTTTCGTTATTTGATGGATGTAATTCCTTTAGATGCTAGTCTGGTCAAAGGTTCTCACGGACATCTGACAACTTCAATAGGGCGATCGCCGTTATTAATTTCTCAACAGCAAGATTTGTTGACGAATGAAATAATTAAAGCCACAGAAGTATTTCAGATCATACTAAATCATCTGAATTGAGCAAAAAATTAATTGGCAATTGGCTCTGCTACCGTATTTATATTTCTCATTAGATCCATAATTTCATCGGCTTGTTGGTGGAAATCTGCTTGACGTTTAATACGGTAATCGCGATCGCTTGGTAAGTCGATCTTAAATTCTTGTTTGACCGTACCAGGCTGCGCTGAGAGGACATAAATTCTTTGAGATAAAAATACTGCCTCTCTTACATCATGGGTAATCATCAGAATTGTGCAACCTGTTTTGCGCCATATTTCCAGCAGGAATTGCTGCATATTTTCTTTAGTTTGAATATCTAAGGCGCCAAAAGGTTCATCCATCAAGAGGATTTTGGGATTAGTAGCTAAAGCACGGGCGATCGCAACCCGTTGCTTCATACCTCCAGATAGTTCTTTAGGTAGAGATTTGGCAAAATTTGCCAAACCCACAATATCTAGATGTGAAGAGGCAATTTCTCGTCGTTTTTGAGCAGAAATCCCCAGTAATTTTAAACCAAACTCCACATTTTTTTGCACGGTCATCCAGGGATAAAGAGTATATTTTTGAAATACCATTCCCCGATCTGCTCCAGGTCCGGTTACTGGTTGATAATCTACTGTAATTTCACCAGAAGTGGGGAAGTCCAGACCAGCAACTAAGCGTAATAAAGTTGATTTTCCCGAGCCAGAAGCACCAACCGTACAGACAAATTCCCCGGTCTCGACATGCATGTTGATATCCTTGAGAGCAATGAGTGTTCCTTTCTTCGAGGGGAATTCTTTATAAAGATGAGATAGTTCTAGGTGCATTGTTCAATTTACCTCTACGCGGAAGTAATCAGTAATCAGTATTTATTGACTTCTTGCATTTTCTCCTTTTTCTCAATTGATTTCTTCAAAATGCCCATTTACAAGTAAATCTAACTAATAAACGAAAAAATAAATCGAGAGCAAAACCGATTAAACCCAAGATAATTAAACAGGCAAAAATTTCTTCTGTTCTAAGAAACTTTTGGGCTAATAAAATTCTTTTGCCTAAACCTTCAGAGGCCGCCAGTAGTTCAGCAACGACTACCAAATTCCAAGAAGCTGCCATATTTACGCGAAAAGTATCGATAATACGGGGAATGATAAAGGGAGTAATTACTTGAGATAATACCTGCCCACGTTTACCACCCAAAGTATAAGTTGTTTCAACTAATTCTTGGGGAACGAATTTTACACTATCCATGATCATTAGGATGTTAAAAAATACCGTACCAATAAATATCAGTGCAATCTTAGGAGCTTCATCAACACCAAGATAGATGATTAAGAGAGGAATAAAAGCGGGGGCGGGCATATAGCGAACAATGCCAATTATAGGTTCAAATAAAGCCCGAATACTAGCAAATGTTCCCATAAGAATTCCTAAGGGAACAGCAACAACTGCCGACAAGATAAATCCTAAACTTACCCTAGTAAAACTAGCTAATGTATCCTGGATTAAAAATCCTTTAGACCATAATTTCTGAAAAGCTTCGATCACATCGCTGGGAGATGGCAAAAAAATTGAGTCTATTTCAGTAGATCTAGTGACAACAAGCCAAATAGACAAAGGAATTATGAGGGATAAACTCATTAATATCCAAGATAAAGACTGAGGGATATCTTCGGTAATACGCCAAAAAGTAGTAGGTTTTAAATTAGATCTTGAAGCTTTCGCTAGATCGCTTTTGAGCATTTTTTATGATTTTTATATTTTTTAGGATTTTTATAGCTGTAAGTTATTAATGGTAAATTTTATAAATAAGCCAAGAAACATTTATTTAAAATCGAAATTTGAAGTACTCGCTAAGCGAGAAACTACCCTAAAGGACTAGCTGTCGCGTCGCGCAACGAAATTTGAAGTTCGACAACAGACAATTTTGCCTCTTCGAGTATCTGAGCAAGATTGACTAAAAAATCAGCTATTTTTTAGCAGTCTTGGCATAAGCTTGTACAAACTGATCATCTAAGACCTTAGTTAAATCTGGTGCTTCAGGAATAAAGCCAACATCTATCATAAACTCAGACATTTTTTGAGCAGCGAAGGGCATATGTTTCATATTGTCACCATCGCTAAACGCTCTCAAATTATCTTCAATAGTGAACATTTTTGTGCCTTCTTTGAATAGTTGTAACTCTTCAACCGTGACATCTGCTCTTTCGGCCATAATTTCATCTGCTTTTTCAGGATTCTGTTCTATAAAATTCATCACATCAAACCAAGTATTAACTAATGCTTGAGCTTTATCGGGCTGTTCATCAATTAGTTTTTGAGTGACTACTAATAAATCAGGAATTGCACCTGGGAATTCTTTAGAAGAAATTAATTCTTTAGAACCTTCCCGTTTGAGAGCAGTTAACCAAAAGGGGGGGAAAGCACCCACTGCGTCCACTTGTCCTGATGCAAAAGCGGCAGCAGCAGCACCAGTTTCGAGAGGCACAATTTTGACATCATCCCGTTTCATCCCTTTTGATTCTAGTGCCAAAGTCAGTAGAAAATCATCTACCACCCCTTCTTCCACGGCAACTTTCTTACCTCTCAAATCTTCAATCGTATTGATATCTTCGGTAACGATAATCTTGTCATTTCCTGCCGAGTTATCATTCACCAAAATCGCTACTTCGCCGTTAACCGCATCAGCAGCAAAAGAAATGGTGTCGTTAAGAGTTTGACAGTTGCCATCAAGCTGACCAGCAGCCAAAGCTTCCATAGACTCAAGGTAGCCATCAAACCATTTCATTTCGACATTCACATTATTTTTAGCGAACATACCTTCTTTCTCAGCGATCGCCCACGGCCACCAACCAGCCCAGTTACTATAGCCGATAACGATGGCTTGATCTTTGGCGGTATTGGAAGTACCTGAGTCCGATGATTGAGGAGTTTGAGAACAGCTAATAGTTAATATTAGACTGAGGCAAAATACACTAAGTAATGATAGTAATTTTCTTCTATTCATCTAAATTAACTGATTACAAAAAAGATAAACATCATTAGAATTACAAAATTCCTACAGCCTGAGATACAAATGAAAACTCGTAATTCAGATAGAAATTACTCTACCGTGATATGTTGTTTTTGGAAATTTTTGTGGTTTTCTTAGAAACATGAGCTTGTATATTTTCGGTGTTTCACTTGAGTAGACAACCAATAGAACCATAGATCTAAACCGACTTCTGTGGTGGCGGATACACTAAATATAGTTACATCAGGGTTGATCTGACGTACATTGCTAACAATACGCTCTAAGTCAATATTCAGATAAGGAACTAAATCTATTTTGGTAATCAATAAGCAATCGGCTTGCTGAAACATTACTGGATATTTCAAAGGTTTATCTTCACCTTCGGTAACACTTAACAAGGCAACTTTGGCGTGTTCCCCTACTTCAAATTCCGCGGGACAAACTAAATTACCGACATTTTCAACTAAAACCAAATCAATATTATTGGGATTATACTTTTGTTGCAAAGTGTGAATTCCCCCAGCCACCATTTTAGAGTCCAAATGACAAGAACGTCCCGTATTGATTGGAATTACAGGGACATTATATTGGCGCAAGCGATTGGCATCCAATTCTGTAGTCATGTCTCCTTCAATTACAGCTATACTTAACTTATCTTGTAAGGTTGCTAAAGTTTTTTCTAATAAAACAGTTTTGCCTGCCCCTGGGCTACTCATTATATTTAGACAAGTAATACCCCACTCATCAAAATGGGCACGATTATGATCTGCTCCTTCTTGGTTAGCGTGGAGCAGGTTTATTTCCATGGCGGCATTATATGTTTGATGCATAATTTTAAGGGATGAGGGATAAGGATTTTCTTCTGGAGGATTTAGCGATCGCTTTGCTAATTGCTAATTGCTAATTGCTACTTGTAACTTGTTCCTGAACAGTTGAATACTCAATATGATCTATCTTTAATTCTCGACCAGATCTGATGTCTTCCATTGGTGATTGACAATCGGGGCAGCTATATTGCAAGCCAATCTTTGGTTTGTATTCTTGCTGGCAACTATGACAAAAAGCGATCAAGGGAATATCTTTAATAATTAGTTCCACTCCTTCAAGAAAAGTGTTTCGTGTTTGAATTTCAAAAGCAAATTTAAGACTGACTGGTTCAACACAGGTGAACTGTCCGACAATTAAATGGACTTTTTCGATTTTCCGTTGTTCAGGCTGAGATACATACCAATCTTTCATGGTTAAGATCAACGCCTTGGTCATATCTGTTTCATGCATTTTTTAGTAATCAGTCCCGTCAAGCGGGATCGAGATAATCAGTAATCAGTAATCAAAATATGTCTTGGGTTAGCTTCAATGCGTTTGAACCAAGCCAAAATAGCATGATACTTAGTTAGGTCAAATCCTCCTTCTTCCGCTACATGGGTATAGGCATATTTGGTGAAACAATTATTCCGAACTCCGAACTCCGAACTCCGAACTCACATTATCGCCAAGGAGAATCTACCTGTTGTGACTCCTCATGGATATAGTCTGGTTTATTTTCTCGGGGTAATTGTCCAGATAAAACTAAATGTGCCATCGTGTCACAAATTACGCGAGTCGCCATCAATGAAGTAATATCGCTGATGTCGTAAGGAGGAGATACCTCGACAATTTCTAGTCCACAAACAGGAGCATTCTGAACAATTTTCTTCAGCAGATATAAAGCTTCTCGGGGCATAAGACCGCCTGGTTCTGGCCAACCTGTACCGGGGACAAAACCAGCATCGATACAGTCAATATCAAAGCTGATATATACGCAGTCTGTTCCGTCTAGAGCTTTTTCTAAAGCGAAATCGGCGGCAGCATCTAAGCCCATTTCAGTAATATCTGTCACGGTCAAGATATTGGTAGCTCTCTCCCGACATACTTTGACTCCTGGACGAGGTACTTGCCAACCACCAATACCTAATTGCACCAGATTTTTTGCAGGAGCATTAGCTATATTGGTGGCATGAAACCAAGGGCAAGTGTGCATCCTTTCGTCTAAGTCTGTTTCTTGAGTATCTACGTGGCGATCAAAGTGAATAATGCCAACTTTCTTGTTACCCAAATGTCTACATACTC